>NZ_JH114143.1:45763-52943 GCF_000224595.1 Prevotella sp. C561
AAAAGAAACAAAAGAAGAACTATTCTGCACCAAAGTGTGAAATAGTTCACGTAAACGAAACCACTAATCTGATGGATGCATCCATGCCTGGTCAGCACAGAAAGGCAAACCATGCTACTGGTCCAGCTGCTGCTAAGGCAAGTCAATGGAATGAGGAAGACTTCGAGAACGAAGCGCCAACATCATGGGAAGACTAACAGAGAGTTATTAACTAAAAGAACAAAGTAAAACGAATAAATGATGAAGAAAACAATGAAACAATATTCATTTGCATCGCAACTAAAGTCTTTGGCTGTCGTGTTCGGCATTGCCTTGACTTTTGCATCTTGTGCTAAGGAGGATGTGGCACAGAACCCAAGCAATAAAGAGGGCGACAACGATAAGAACCTTACGACTTTCGTTGCAGGCGACGAGGCAAAAACTCGCACCTCATTGGATTATAACAGCAGCGACTTCTCTTGGGAGGCAGGCGATTATATCTACGTTAAGGATGACGACGGCGTAATGAGAAAGAGCACGAACGCTCCAACTCAGAAGGTAGCTTCTTTTAAGTATAAAGTACCAGGCAAGTTTACAGAACACACAAGTTATAAGGTTTATTACTTGGGGAAGAATAGTAATGGCAGCCAAGTAACTATCTCTGCTAACCAAACGCAGACCGCCCCAGACAATACCGAGCATTTCGGCACAGCAGGCGACTACGGTACAGCTACGGCAACAGGAGCAGTAGGCGGCAGCATCTTTAGCTTTCAGTTAGAGCATCAGCCAGCTTACTTAGTCTTCCTGCCTTACACAAGTAATACTATTCTGCAAAACTGTTACTTAACCAAAGTAGAGGTAACTTCTGACAACGATATTGCCGAAACATACAGCATCAATACAACAACAGGTGCTTTGGACGCTTCAGCAGGTACAGGCAGCAAACAAATCGTTTTGACCACAAGCGGCAGTAGCACTAATCCAAATGGCTTCCCACTAAGCAACAGTTCTGCCAGCGTAAGTACAAACGGTGCCTACATGGTGATTAAGCCAGGAACTCATATCTTAAAAGTACGTTATTGGGTAAAAGACGTAGCTACCAACGTAGAGGGTACTATTACGAAGACTCTTCCTGCAACAGCATACGCTTCGAACACCTACTACGATATGACAGCTAACCTTAACGTACGTAATTATGACGGCGACCACTATTACATGTGGGATGCGCAGCAGCAATATTGGTATGGTTACGAATGGACAAAGCACTTGTCAGGAAACACAGGTCAGCCAACATTAAACAACAACAGTTCGCCAAATTACCCTCAGAGTAACAGTGATGTGTCTCGTTGGTACAACGAAAGTTACCCAGGTTCTGGCGTAAGTAACCCAGCAACGCACAGTTCATGTAAAGACCTTCCAAACGCAAACGAGATGTCTTGGTACTGTATGTACGGTGATCCCCGTTGGGACGGTGACGAGTTATGGACAACGATGGGGCATTTATATAAAGGTGGCATGTGGTTTAAGAAGAAGTCCGTGCTTCAAGCCGAGCATAATTACGACACCGAGAAATCCGCCGATAATACAACCGACTTGCGTACAACATACAAGTATTATAACAATACTAACAGTAGCATCAACAACTCCGGCCTTCCATCAGCAGCCGATGCAAACAAATATTTCTACCTGCCCGCCTTGGGTTTCTGCTACTCTGGTCAGCTGCTCAACGTTGGCTACGGCGGCTACTATTGGTCGTCAAGTGCTTACCCATGGATCAGTAGCTACGCGTACAACCTGGACTTCAGCAGTGGTTACGTCGTCGTGGACAACAGCCGCCGCTACTTCGGGTTCAGGGCGGAGGCGCTTCATTAGTCCTCGCGGTTGCCCCTTTACAGGTGTCGGCATTTAAAAGGCGACACCTAAAGAACCGCCGCAAGGCGGTCGACGAAAAAATAATCAAAACAAAAAGACAAAACAATTGTCGACAACAATATGAAATTATCTTCGATACTTGCATTAGAGGAAAGTGAAGATATTAAGATTTATCTTCATCGCGAAGGTCTTTTTTTGGAAGGCTTACGAGCGGAGTGCTTAAGAAACCCCACCCCGACCCTCCCCGAAGGGGAGGGAGTGCCTAACGGGATGAAGGAGGGTGAGAGATAAGGAAAAATCTAACCCGTTGCAATAAAATTTCTAACGTGTTAGAAATTTACGGGGAACGTGTTAGCGAGAAATTTCTAACGGGTTAGAAATTTTCTTCCGACCCGTTAGAAATTTTACTCTGACCTAATATGTAATTTTAAGCCTCCGCATCGTGCGGGTTTTCCAAGTTTTGCGGAGGTTTTTGTTTCTTTTGAATACTGAACAAAAACGCTTTTACTTAAGCTAATGATGCTCGGTATAAGAAACGGAACTAATGAAAAAAAGTGTTGCTGCAAAGTGCAGCAGAAGTAAGTAATAACTAATAAAATCTTAAACACAATGAAGATCAAATTGATTGAAAGAAGAAAACCAGGCACCAAGACAGGTCCTGGAAAGTTTTATGCAAGTCCTGTGAACGTGGGGAAGAAGACCTTGCGGGATATTGCGCATGACATTGCGGGGCGTTCTTCGCTGACACGTGGTGACATCGAAAACGTGCTGGCGAACTTTATGGATTGTCTGCCTCATTACCTCCGTGACGGCTTTAGTGTGCAGTTAGGAGAGTTTGGCACGATGCGCCTGACACTGTCAAGCGAGGGTGCTGCAACGGAAAAGGCCTTTAAAACCGAGACGATTAAGCCGCGTGTGGTCTTTACGCCAGGAATAGAATTGAAGAGTGAGCTTGCCGCAAACTCCTACGAGTCGGTGAGGAAGAAGGAGGAAGCAGACAAGGACAAGAAAAAGAACGGAGGAGGAAGTGGCCCAGTAGCGGGCCAAGGATAGGAAAGGATATTGGGCTAATTGGCCTAATGAGGCCAATAGGCCCTATTAGAAAGAAAAAAGTTCGGTTTTAATAATACTGAATTGATTAATTTAGTTTTAGTTATGTTTCCAGCGGGAAGGCATTGATGTGATATCAATGACGATACATCGGTAATTTAATTTTCGTTTCTTGCCCCTGTCACCATGGTTGGTGTTAAGGGGCAAGTTTTTTGTTCGTTGAAAACTTTGCTCCGATGTATGGAAGATTTAAGGCTTAGCTCTAAACAAAGTAAAGTTCACGCTGCCATAACTTCTATGTTCAATGAAGTGCGGGTGAGCAGAGAAATCATTGTTCTTACCATGTTCGAAGACAAGGAGACCATCTTCTTTTAATAAGTCATATTGGAAAATAAGGTCAGGAATAGTCTGCAGTTCGGGCAGAGCGTAGGGTGGGTCAGCAAAGATAAGGTCGAACTTCTGATGGCAACTTTTTAAGAAACGGAACACATCACCTTTGATTAATATATGGTCTTCAGTGCCGAGCTTCTCCATACATTGACTGATAAAGCGGGCATGGTCACGGTCTTTCTCAACGCTAATCACCTCACGGCAGCCACGTGATAAGAGTTCTAAGGATATACTACCCGTACCAGCAAAGAAGTCGAGTGCAGTTGTTTCCTCCCAATCCACGTAAGCATTGATAACATTAAAAATGTTCTCTTTAGCAAAGTCTGTTGTAGGGCGTGCCTTAAAGGTACGTGGAATATCAAAGTGTCTGCCTTTATACTTTCCAGTTATAATTCGCATAGTTTTTTTTAGGGGGGGTGATATGGAGTTAAGGAGTTAAGGAGTGAAATGGAGTTAAGACATTAGTCTTTTATCGAAAATGTGAGTGGTTTAACTTATTCGATACCTTAATCTTTCTCTATTTCTTCTATTCCAGATAGATAGTCTTCATGTCGTAAGGAATCTCAGAACGCTTAGCCAGTTGACTATTATTGAAGTAGACCTCCTGGTCAAGGACTCTACAGAACTTTAGATGTTCCTTAGCTTTCTTCAAGAGCCACTCTTGATAAGGAAGGTCACCTACAAGGTATAGCTCGTCTTTCTCGGTATCCATTCCTGTTAGCTTCCATATATAAAGAAAGAAATACAAGGCATCATGTTCGTTCGTGACCTCGTATGAATTGCTAAAACGGAACCTGTTTTGTTGGAAACTAAACACCTCCATACGCTTGTCGTGGAAGTAAGCATAGAGTTTCCGGCGTGGTCCTGCGTATGAGCGACGATAGAGATGGGTCCATACCGATTGCATTAGCGGTTGTAAACGGATATCCTTGAAGTGGTCGTCGATAACAAGTTTGAGGTCCTTGTTAATCGCAAAGACAGCAACAGCGTTCAGATCAGGAAGGATACTCGATAGAATTTCCTCATTACCTTGCCTCTTGAAGGTGTGATGATAAAGTGTTTCAATGTCCTGTGTACCAAAGTCGTCTGTAGGCATCAGCATGACAGGGGTGTCAATGGTTGCTAATAAGCGTTTGTATCCACTCTGCAGTAATTCCGAAACTTTGAATGCTTCACGCAGATTAGCAGCAATAGAGATACCCATATTCATGTCGTATGGCTCATAAACGAGTGTACCATTCTCCTGCGGGTCGCCCACGGCAAGAGCCATACTATTTCTGCTAAATCTGATAGTAAGGCGTAGTTTCTTATCGTATAAATTATTGTCTGTCTCTGTCATTACGAACGTTGTATAGCATATTATCACTTGCAAACTTACATAAAATTTTCCGATTACGAGGGTTAACCATTTGATAAATATCAGAGAATAGTTCCTTTTTAAGTATAAAAAAAGGGAATTTCGATACGTGATACTCAAAAAAAGTATAACTTTGCACCCACTTATAAAGCGATAACTATTCAATTCATCATTTTTGATGGTCGTATTGAATAATAATTTTTATACATGGCAATACAATTCTTTGTAATCTTCGGATGCTTAGCATTAGGAGAGGTGATTGTTTGGGCAACAGGAATCAAACTGCCGTCCAGTATTATTGGTATGCTTATCCTTACACTTCTTTTGAAGTTGGGATGGGTAAAGTTAGGTTGGGTAGAACGCCTTTCACAGCTTTTAATATCCAATCTTGGTTTCTTCTTTGTACCACCTGGGGTGGCTTTAATACTCTATCTCAACGTTATCAAGGACTATTGGCTTTCGATAATGATGGCAACAGTTGTCAGTACGGTCTTAGTATTGGTTGTCACTGGACACATGCACCAACTCGTCATTAAGTTTGAACGTCGACTGATGGCGCTTGACTTGCTCCATCATCGTTCTCATGCAGCGAAGCTGAAAAAGGCTTTGGAGGAGGCAGAGGAGGCTGAAGCCATTGAAGAGTCCGAACGTATCGTTATGGATAAGGCGTTACATGGTCAGGATGGTGTAAATAATCAGGAGGAAGAATAATGGGTTCATGGAATGATACGATTGGTCAAACCATTGACCTAATACAGGATGGTAAGGACATCTTCTCCAATCAGTACGTTATTCTCGCATTGACTTTTGCTGCTTTCTTTTATGTTAGACGACTGCAGCAGCGTACAGGTTGGATGCTACTCAATCCTATTCTGATAGCAATAATACTTCTCATTGTTTACCTCAAGGTGACGGGTGTTCCTTTTGAGGTTTATAAACAAGATGCACAACTTATTGACTTCTGGCTCAAGCCAGCCGTTGTTGCCTTAGGCGTACCGCTTTATCTTCAGCTTGATGCGATAAAGCGTTTATGGCTCCCGATAGTCCTCTCTCAGCTTGTAGGCTGCTTGGTAGGTATCGTGAGTGTTGTTTTGGTTGCGCAATACTTTCATGCTCCGAAGTTCATCATACTGTCTTTGGCAAGTAAATCTGTCACAACACCTATCGCAATGGAGGTGACACAGAGTCTTGGAGGTATTCCTTCTCTTACGGCAGCCGTGGTGGTCATCACTGGTATTATCGGTGCGTTGGTAGGTTTCAAAGCATTGACTATCGGCCATGTGAAGAGTCCTATTGCTCAAGGACTGTCTATGGGAGCAGCTTCTCATGCTGTGGGTGCATCAACCGCAATGGCATATAGCAGTAAGTATGGTGCTTTTGCAAGTTTAGGAATTACGCTAAATGGTATTTTCACAGCCCTGCTTACTCCAACGGTTCTCCGCCTAATGGGAATTATTTAGGCGCAATACATTACTCCGTATTTTATTTATCATTATAAAACAAAACAGTCATATTAAGGCAAGTCTATGCTTAATATGACTGTTTTTGTTTCTCCTTTTGTATGCAAAACTCTGTATAGCTCTGTGAGAAATAAGATTACCTTTTGTGAGAGGGAGAGTTCTCCACCTTATGAGAAAACGGGCAGACGAAATGGTGGGTAATTCTTTCTCTCACAGAGCGCACAGACATAACAGAACTTTTCCACCCACGTTTTGAGTCCACAGATGGCCTCTGGCCGACAGAGAACACAGAACGTTATTGCTAAAGATGGGTGTTGGGTGTTGAATGTGGGGTGTTAAAGATTACCTATAGATGGGGGCAAGCCAATGTTACAACCCCATTAAGACACAAGTAACAAAGGAGGGGTTACCTCGGTAATCATTCCCCTCTCTATTCGGAGAAGGGCTGAGGAAGCAGAAAGAAGAGGCCCTTCTACGTTCAAGAACATGCCCTTCTTGCATGCAGAAGATGAGGGTGTGTCAAAATTGATACATCCTCTTTTCTATTCTTCCTTTACCTTGTCTACCACATAATTCGTTATTTACTGCAGCTATGCTGCTAATTTCATATAAAATGATTTATTGGGCTTTAAATAGCCTATATAAACTTGTATAGAGTATCTGAAGGTTACAAAAAGTACCTCCATAACGGCTTTTAGTTCCTTGAGATTAGTTTTTCTACACATTTTCCCTATGTTAAAGGCAATAGCGAAGAAGGCAAAGTCCATATTGACCTTGTCTTTTCCAAAATGCCTAAACCTCTTATAGGCTTTATTATATTTTGTTTGTCCAAAAACAGCTTCAGGTTCTATGCACCTTCGTCCTCGATGCTTGATGCCTTCTTCTGAGGTCAGTAGTTCCCGTGCCTTTTGTTTATAGTGCTGTAGTTGGTGGTTTACTTCTATAATTCTGTTTCCCCTCTTTGCCCTTTAAAAACATGAGCCTCTCAACGGACAACCATCACAGCGTTCTGCCTGATAACGTACGCTGTAAGTAACGAATCCGTTAGAGGTTAGGGACGCTTCATGCCTAT
>NZ_JH114143.1:53285-71877 GCF_000224595.1 Prevotella sp. C561
AAAAACGATTGATGGTAAATAAAAATCAGGCTGTTCATATCCTGCCAGATAGATGAAATGAATGTCACGCTTGAGGAGCGACTCTATACGACGGCAGGAATAGATATTATTCATGTAGGCGTAAAGAATCACCTTGAGCATCATTTGTGGATGATAAGGCTTGCGACCACTGGGCTTATAAAGCTTGTAGACATTATCCAACATAAGATTATCCACCAAGGCATCTAAAAGACGAACAGGGTCATCTTCTGCGATATCCTTATCGATTCTTTGAGGAAAAAGAATCATTTTCTTGTGTATGTAAGAACGAAAGTGTACCTTTGTCATAATGAGATTTTTTGAATGCCTAAAGGTACAAAAACTTTAGGAAATAGCAAAGCCCTGGCTTGAGAAAGTCGGGGCTTTGTGCATAAAAAAAGAGGATGTGGACATTTTGACACACCCTCGTCTTCTTTAACGCTATGTGTAATAGTCTGATTTCTTGTGGGTTATAAACTTGATAGCGAGAGATGTTATACGCCTGTTTAGAAGAGGTTTAGTCTGCTGTTATGTAAGCCTAAAATGGCTTACTAGGAAATGCGAAAGTATCAAAGAACTTAAAACCACTTCTGTTCAACTCAACAAGCATTTTTTGTTCTTCCTCTGGTACATATTTCAAATAAAAACTATATCCTAATTCCTTCATCTCCTTTGCTGTATGACCACAAAGAAACAAAGGATTATCTGATACATAAAGAAACTCCTGCTTATAATAGTCTATCAAATAAATGCTCTGATAGGTTACACGTGCAAAGGACTCTACTGTATGAATCAATGTGGACAGTACATTAGAATCATAATCTGGTGCATTGCTTACAGTATTCGACGCTATAAAAAATTCTTTTATATCTGTCATATATGTTCAACTTAATAAGGTCCCTCTATTTTATTTTCTACAAAAGTACATTTTTAATGCAGAATATCGCAAGAGAATTACACAAAAGTGTAAAAAACAAAGAGAGAGGAGCAAATTTACACAAAAGTGTGATAGGTGATCTTTGGATAATAAGTATTTTTGCCATATAAATCAAGAAACAAAAGAAATTATGTGAATATTGTATTTATAAAGCAACATGATCACACTTTGATGTTAAATTTAAGCAAACAACTAAGAATTATACTTTTGCGTAGTGAAAATTAAAAAAAAATATTACCTTTACAACATCGAAAGACAAGAAATGCTGTCGGCATCTCATGATACTGACTCCAAAATTATAATAAGACAATACATATAATAAATAAGCTAATTTTATGAAAAAGGAAATTCTTACACTGTTCATGTCTGGCAGTTCTGTTATCCTTGCTGCACAAACTACGGGAACGGTCGTAGATGAAAACAAGCAACCATTACCAGCTGCAACGGTTTCGTTGTTTCGTGAAAGCGAAAATAAGATGATTAGTGGAGTGGTAACTGATATGAATGGCGGCTTTGAACTGAATACGCATGAAGGAGAGAGCTATAGAATAAGGATATCCTTTGTAGGGTATTCTACACAGGAAATAAAATGCCAAAACATTTCTAAGCATCTATCGGTGGGCACAATAGTGTTGGAGCCAGAGAGTAAGCAGCTTAATGACGTGACCGTGACAGCCAATAACGTAATACAAAAAGTTGACCGACAAATTATTATCCCTAATCTGCTTCAGCAAAAAACATCAAGCAATGGTTTAAGTTTGTTGCAGCATCTTCAGCTATCACGCATTTCAGTAAATACTCTCGACAGTAAGGTGACTACCACTATGGGGGATGCCGTAGAGTTACGTATTAATGGTGTAAAGGCAGAGATACAGGAGGTGAAGGCTCTCTTGCCGGCAGATGTGTTGAAAATAGAATATCATGATAATCCTGGTCTAAGATATGGGAATGTAGCTGCCGTAATTGATATTATTTTAAAGGAAAAGAAGAATGGAGGAAGTATCTCCGGAGAGTTGATGAACACTATTAATCCTTTAGGTATAGGAGATTATCAGCTATCGGGTAATTATCATGTAGGTAAGTCAAACTTTAAGACGTCTATAAACTGGAATCGGCGTGATATAAACTGGTTACGTGAAAACATGGAGGCTTTCAATGCAACGACACCCAGTATCAACAACTATGAGATAGGGCAAAAGACAAAGGCACAATATGATAACATCAATCTATCCATAGGATACGATTACATACATAGGGGGAACATATTGAGTGTTACTTTTCGTGATTTATATAACAATACGCCTCATGCGGTATTTGATAGAAATTCCAAACTTATTCAGAATAGCAACACATTCGATATCATGGACCGCACCAAGTCAAGGAGCAATAATCCATCGTTAGATATTTATTATCAACATGAGTTTACCAAGGATAAGCATCTTTTCTTTGACCTGATAGGAACATATATCAATACTAAGAACGACCGTTTATATCGCCAATCTCAGGGAAATTCGGTACAGGAAATATCTTCCCATGTTGATGGTAATAAATATTCAGCTATAGCTGAGGTTATTTACGAGCAGAAAATCAAGGATTCGCGGTTGTCATTCGGTCTGCGACATCAGCAGATGTACACAAAAAATGCGTACGATGGAAACACATCCTCAAGCGTAAAGATGAATACAGGTGAGAGTTATGCTTTTGGAGAATGGGCTTCAAAGTTAGGGAAACTGGATTATATGGTAGGTGTAGGTGCTATGAGAACCTATGTTAGTCAAGGAAATGCCAAACAGGTAAAATATATATTTCGCCCAACTATTCAGCTGGGGTACCATTTCAACAATTATCTGTCAATACGTTATAAAGCCTACATGGGAGGCTACGCACCCTCACTTGCCGAATTAAGCGATGTTGAACAACACATAGACATTTACCAAATACGCCGTGGAAATCCAAATCTACAAGCGGTCAGATTTTTCTCTAATGAACTGTCAATTAGCGTGGGAACAAAATATATTAGTACAGAATGGTTTACTCGTTATAGCTATGATGATAAACCATATATGGAAGAAACAACCTATTCGAATGGCTTCTATGTTAGGAGTTATGCCAATCAAAGAGGTTTCCATCGTCTGAACTCTCAAATTAACCTAAAAGTACAACCTTGGAAGGATTATATATCCATTCAATTAACCCCATTTGTTAATCGCTATATCAGCAATGGCAATACTTATACGCATACACATACCAACTGGGGCTTGCGTGCCAACTTAATGGGAATGTACAAGAATTGGTATGTAGGCGCCAATCTTGAAACAAGTTTTCATAGACTGTGGGGGGAGACGCTTAACAAAGATGAGAAATCACATAGTATAGTTTTTGGGTATAATAGAGAAAAATGGGGTGTAGAACTACAGTTGCAGAACATCTTCAGTTCACGTTATGAAATGTCTGTAGAAAATCTTTCCCATCTTGCTCCTTATAATCAAATGGTATGGTCGAAAAATCTATGTAAAGTTTTTGGCATAGACTTTCATTTCAACCTGAACTTTGGAAAGCACGGTTCTGAGGTGAACCAACGTATTCATAACTCTGATACTGATGCAGGTATTGTACCAACAACGAAGTAGCAGATAAATATAAATCTACACAGATAAAGAGAAAATCGAAAATCTTTCAAAGTGTAAACGTTATATTAGTAAGGTCAGAGATAAATTCTCTCGAACACCAATAGCAAAGAAGAACAGCCATATCAAAGCACTCCGGCTTCGATATGGCTGTTTTAAGTAGGTTTACTTTGTGTAACCTATAATATAGTACGGCTTACATTTCCTTTTCAGACTGCATCGTCACTTCAATGCGGCGGTTACTCTTGATAAGGTTGCGGGCAATACGCTGGATGTCAGCAGCTGTGATGTTACACACGATTGTCTTGTAGTCTTTGTCAAAGTCTACACCGTGGCGCAACTGGTTGTATATCACGTAGAGCCAGTAGTCATTGGTAACAGAAGACTGTTCATACTGCTTTAGGAGGTATTCCTTCACCTTCTGCAAACTAACAGCCTCTGGACCCTTATTGGCAATATGCTCAATCTGCTTGGTGATGATTGGCATCACCATGTTATACTTGTCTGGATCGGTATCAAAGGCAATCTTCAACAGAGCGTGAGGATTACTTGTTGCGTTCAGACTTTGCTGTAGTTTTACACCATATACCCCACCTTTCTCCTCACGTACAGAGTCGGTATAGGCGATTGACAGTACACGCTTGAAGATGTCGAGTTCTAAATCAGACTTCGCTGTATAAGGTTCGTCCCATGTGTAGAAGACGGTTACACGTGCCAATGGGGTCTTCATCTTCTTTTCGAAGCGGTGTGTCTCGTTGCAGTTGCGCACGTCAGGATAAGTCTTAGCAAAGGTTTCCTTTTTACCAGTTGATGGCAGAGTTGCAATATACTGCTCCAAGAGAGGGCGCAACTGAGCGATGTCAATATTACCCATGACAATCATCTTGAAGTTAGAAGCATTGCTGAAACGCTCCTTGTAAATCTCAAGAACACGGTCATAGCTTACCTTGTCAAGTGATGCTGCCTTAAGTGGTTGTACACGTGGCGAATTACCATAAACGATGGCAGCGATAGAGTCGTTGTAGCTAACGTTAGGACTTGCCTCACGATTGATGAGGAAAGAGCGCATACGGTTAAGCTCTGACTGGAAAGCTTGGTCATCACGACGTAAGTTTGTAAAATACAAGTAAGTAAGTTCAAAGAGTGTACGGATGTCTTTGATAGACGAGTTACCGCTGATAGACTGTGTCTCATCACCTACACCAGCATTGATACGAACGGTCTTACCTGCCAAGAACTTGTTAAGTTCCGTAGCACTGAAACGTCCTACACCACCTTCTTTTACAGCAGCTGAGATAAACTGTGTGTTAATCAAGTCCTTGGCTGGATAGAGGGAAGAACCACCTTCTGCAAAGAAGTTCAGTGTCACAGCATCCTTTTGGTAGTCGGTCTTCTTGAAATATACCTTCACACCATTGCTCAGCGTGATTTCTGTTGTTCCATGCAAACCAACTTTCTCACTCTTGATACGTCCCTTCTTCGGTAACGTCTCTATAAGTTTATCGTCCAACTTCTTCTCTACATACTTAGGATAGGACTTTGCCTGTGCATCAAGAACCATCTGTTCAAACTGCGCATCTGAGGGAACATTTACGCCAGCTTTGTCTGGAGAATAGACAACAAGCACTTGATTCTTGTTGGTGATAGCCTCACGCATAGCCGCATTGACCTCGTCGAGTGTCACCTCATTAAAGAACTGATCATCGAGTTGCTTGTCGTATGCTTCGGCGGTGATTGGTTCGTTATCGAGAAAGTTCTGCTTTGCACGACGCACATAGTAAGAATTGCGACGGTCGTTACGCTCATTGTATTGGCGGTCAATTACCTTCTGGCGGAAAGCTTTGGCACGAGCCAGTTCTGACGGAGTAAAACCGTGCTGACGAATCTGCTCAATCGTACCCACTGCTGCATCGAACGAACCCTTTACATCTTCCTGACGAGCACCAAAGGAAAGAACAAAGGCATCTTTTGTACGGCTAATCAAGAACTGTCCCAATCGTGCAGAAGCACTCAAACAAGGTTTTGGATTCTTGTCCTGCATCTCGTTAAGGCGTTCGCCAATCATATAAGAAACTAAGTCGTCAACATATCCGTCTCGCTGATACTTTACCGAAGACTTCTCTGAATCGGGTGTTGCCTCACGCTTCATATAAAGTGTAACGAGCATAATAGGTTGTTCTGAATCCTTCAATGATGCCACAATCATCTTGTCGTTGTCATTCACTGGGAAGTATTCGCGATGAGCAGCATTCTCAGGCATTGGGATGGCTGAGAAGACAGACTGTATCTTCTGCTCCATTTTGTCTACGTCAATATCACCCACAACGATGATTGCTTGCAGGTCTGGGCGATACCACTTGTGGTAATAGTCACGAAGAGCCTTGTAAGGGAAGTTGTCTACAATCTCCATCTTACCGATTGGTAGACAGTCTTCATACTTCGTACCACGATAGATAATCGGCAATGCCTCTTCCATTAGTCGTTGTGAAGCCATACCGGCACGACGAGTACGCCACTCCTCATGAATGACACCACGCTCTTTGTCAATCTCTTTGTCATCAAGGTCTAAATAGTGACTCCAGTCATGGAGGATAAGTAGGGTAGAGTCGATAGTTGCCTCATGCTTTACTGGTACGGAACTAACATTATAAACCGTTTCGTCAACGGAGGTGTAAGCGTTAAGGTTGGTACCGAACTTGATACCATGTGCCTCACACCAGTGAACGATACTTGGTGAAGAAGGGGTATTCTTGAAGTTCTTACTTCCATTGAAAGCCATGTGCTCAAGGAAGTGAGCCAATCCCCTTTGGTTAGGTTCTTCGAGAATACTTCCCACACGCTGTGCAATGTAGAAGTCGGCTATGCCTTTCTCCTTAGCATTGTGGCGTATGTAATAAGTCATTCCGTTCTTCAACTTACCTATGCGGAAGCTGTTGTCGGTAGTGACATTCTGCGCCATAGCACCTGTCACGAGGAGCAGGAGCACAAGCGCATTGATAATTCTTTTGTTCATTAACATAATATGTGATTGATTCCTTTTATAATTCTTTTATGTCTGTCTGATTTTTATTCTTTATAGGATAATGTCTTTCTATTGATGAGTTGCCTTCGTCTTAATAGCATATCGTACTCTATTAAGTGCTCCGCACGTGTGGTGCGGAGGCCCAACACCACTTGTGCGAACGCTTAGCACCATTCGTGCGGACCAATAGTAAGACTGTTAGAAGGTACAACCTATAGTCAGTCTGCCCGTTGAATAGTTCCTTCCTATGAGATAAGTGTTGCCGTCGTTGGTATGGCGATGGGTGAAGTCGAAGGCAGTGTAGGTCTTCATCTTGGTGCCTGGGAGTACAAAGGCATATTTAAGTCCGAGCAGGAAAGAGTATTGTGGGTCTGTAAGATACTTATACTCACGATACATCAGTACGTCGATCGTAGGGAAACCGTTCTGTTTGTCAGAAGGTTGTGCCAATGTTCCATCCTCGAAAGCATCACCCTTTCCCTTCTTATAGGCAAAGCCTGCTTGTAGTGAAAGTACTCCCTTTCGGAAAAGGAGGTTACGTGTAAGACTTGTATAAGCCTCTGTAGTGTGGATGTCTTGACGTCGGAGGTAAGGATAGCTGTAGCCTGTCTGCTTACGTTGTGCAATGTTCACACCTGCTTCTACCGTCCAGAGAGGTAACTCGTTTATGATACCATAATAACCTCTATAGCCAAGATGCACATCATTCCACGCCTTATTGGCACTCTTTACAGGGGCAAGATACTGATAGAAGTAGGCTCCCTGTTCATTCTTGTTAGAACGATAAGCATTCATCTCGTTGACAAGGTTCTCGCTTGAGAAACTAAAGTCAAGATGATGTATCTGCTTATCGAGGTTCAAAGTTAGGCGTGTTTGGTAGTCATAAATATGGCTATGATGGTTGGTGTGAACAATCGTATAGGGTGACTTCCTACCATAATAACCCTTTCGATAAGCCATATCCAAATGGTTTAACCATGAGAGGTGTGGTAGGATTTCCCAGCCAAGTTGTAGGCCTAAACCATGATATTCATTGAGCATAGGTTGCTCCCTATTGCTGTCTGTAAAGCCCGAACTACTGAAAGGTTCGGTCTTACCAATCCACGGACCATAGTTGATGTAAGATGTAAATTCTTGTGCATTTGAAGCGTAGGTACTAAAGATTACGCTCTCTGTGTTCCGTCGGTAAGTATAGTCAAGACCAAGACTAAAAGGCTGTAATGGTATATAGACGCCAGTAGTGAGGGCTAAATCCATCAGTTTCGTCTTATGTCTTAAATCCTTATACTTAGCAATGTTGGCTGCAGTGAAGTCCACCTTTGTACCAATGGCAAGTCCTTTATATATCTCCCAAGACAATGCCCCCATAAGATTATAGGTGTCACGATGCTTTGTGCCAGCATTATTTAGCGAGTCTTCTACGATATCAAAGGGCAGACGTTGGGTTTGTATGAATGCTGAACCTGTCATGTTGCGCCCAGAGAAGTTGTCATAACGCATACTTCCCGACAAGACAATCTTGTCTGTTAGTCGATAGAATGAAGACACGTTAGCACCTGCCTGCACGGTACGTGGCGACGCATCATAGTTGACAAAGCCACCCTTACCATACTGCACATACATTTCAGCTAAGGAAATGTTCTTTGTCTTGAATCGTATTAAGGCTGCTGCATTGTCACTTCTCAGCCATGCATCGCTGTTGGCAACGAAGCTAAAATCACGATGGAGCAGACTATCCTTAGCCTGCTCCTGTGCGTTGAGGCTGGCAGAGAGGGTTACCCCTGCCAGTATAAGTGTCATGAACCTATATCTCATCTTACAGGTTATGTTCTTTTATCATCTGTTTTACTTGTCTCTAAGTGAGAACTGACTGCGCTCGTGGAAGTCAGCAGTAGAGTTGTTTGTGTCCATGTAGACAATCTTTGCACCCTTCTTCATAGATGCTTCAGCGTCAATATGACTTGGGTCTGCGCCATACTGATAGTTATAAACCAACTTATCGGCATTGCCTTCAATCTTCTTAGTTGCTTCAGCATCCACGTTACGATATACGCTATGACCAAGTTTGATAGTCTGCTTCACATAACCAGCATCCACGTTTGCACCGAAACGCTTCTTACTCTTGCTCTCATTAATTTTCTCATAAACCTCGACACCGTCAATAATCCAGTCTGTTGGGACCTTCAATACAGCATTTATTTTGTTCTGGGCTTTGCCTGGTGCGTATGTGATATTACTTGCATCGTTTGCGAAAGCAGCAGGTGTTGTATTCTTTGTTTGGAAGATAAAGAAGCCAGGAGAAGTTACACTAAGTGGCCAAGCATTAGCCTGTCCATATTCTACTGCCTTAAGGTATTGGCTGGTAGGGATAACGTCTGCTGGTGTTGGATAGTATTTTGGATTCTTAAAACCAGACTCTGGGTCGTACATAGTATAGTAGTCTTTATTGGCATAGTTGATACTCTGTGGGTAGGTCTTAGTATTATCTATTGCCCCCATACAGCAGATAACAACCTGTGAATAAGGCTCGATAATCAATGAATTAGGGAAGTACCATATACCACAAGCTGCTGGAACCCAGCCCTGTGAAACGTAAGAAGGCTCTGTCGCTCCTGTGCTGTACCATGCGTTCGCAACAGAGTGTGCATTATAGGGGTCTAATATACCAATAGCTAAGTTGCTGATTACTGCTGTCTTACCACCATTGTTGTACAGGATAAAACCCTTGTCCATCTGGAAGAAATTCTTGGGATCGTTTTCAATTGGTACACCTGTTGTGTACAGTTCCTTGATGATGACTTGGTCAGCATTCTGATCAGGCAATTGGAAAGTAACGTTCTTTACATCTGATGCTTTGATGACTTGTACAGTACCATCACTATGTGTCACAACCATATCCCATACTTGTGCATTGATGTTGCCAATGAATGCAAACATGGCAACAAGGAGAAGTAATATTTTCTTCATATCTTTTCTATTTAATTTCTAATGTTATTCTTATTTATTCATAAACTTAAAACTCTTGGTAGGTGTGCGGAGGATGTAGACACCCTTAGGTAAAGACGAGAAGTCAAGGGCAACTCGTCCCTCACCATCTGCTGTTACAGAGCTGATCTGTGTACCATTAAGATTGTAAATGGCAACCCTTGCGCCTGCTTTTAATCCACTTACCTCAGCATTACTGAAAGAGAATTGAGGTGTGTTAGATTCATTCTTTGGGTCATTAGAAGGCACACTACTAATGCTTGTCGGCACCTTCTTCTCAATGAAGTGGTAGTCCTGCACGCCTGTCAGTGCTGTTGTGAGTTTCTGATCCTTACAAATAATAACAAGGTCGTTTGCCTCTATGGTTATAACAGGAAACGATTCCAAAGCAAACTCGGTCTTTGTACCATTCGTCTCGGTCAAGACAAGGCAGGTGATTAACCGCTCTTGTACTGTCTGTGCAAAGCCACTAAGGGGAATGAACGACAGTGTCAAAGCGATAAGCCCTATAAAACTTATTTTCTTCATAAACATTGTTTTTAATTTATACTATCTTTATTTCTCTTTTAATTCACGATACGTTTCTTCGACATTACTAATGGTAAGGTTACTACGCGAGGAGAGTCTACTGCAACAACCACCTGTGACTTGGCACCATTGAAGAAGTAGCGATAGTCTGTGGTCTCCTTTCTTGTAGAGCTGCTGACCTTATATAAGCCTGAAGGAACTCTAAAGTGAGCTATTCCTTGTGCGTCTGTACTATCAACGAAGGTGCTTGCCACGGCATCTTGCAACTCTACGCGTAAGCCTTCATAAGAACCGTCATAAGTGCTGGGGAATTCCAACTTCACATCAAAGTTGACTACCTTAATGCCCTCCTCATAATCAGCACACGAGATTAACATCGTCATCACGCATACTGCAAGTAAACTAAATATCTTTTTCATTATATCTTTAATCTTAATGAAAGTCCATAATAGAAGCTCGGAACATATCCACTGCCAAAGAGACTTGTCTCAAGTCCTGTCTGAGTAGAGTGTACCTGAGCAAGTGTGTTGAAGAAGTTATTGGCATAAAACGATATAGATACGTGTTTGCCAATTTCTTTTGTTACACTTAAATTAGCCGACCAGAAGGCGCTCAACTTATTCGGATTCAATGTGTAAGGGTAGTTGGTTCGTACAACCAATTGTGCTAAGTCGTTGTATAACCCTCTGTCGTTCGTTGCTGCCCAACGCAATTTCTCTGCAAAAGGAACCAATGTCTCTGGTGCATCCCATGTGCTGTAATACTCTGGATAGACGATTACTGTTTGATTTTCTGCCTTACCATTATATGGCTCGCCAAAGTATTCATTGCCACTATTCACAACATATCCACGACTGCTGGTAGCTCTACTATATGTATAGAGTGAACTTTCCAAACGCAAAGCTACGATAAGTCGAATCTTTGGTATGTGTGTCGTTAGTGTGACATTCATATCTACTTGACCACTGACAGAGCCATTTGAGGCAGAAGCATCTGCCGTATAGTTGGTTGATGAGGCTGCACCACCACGGTAATAACCAATATATTGATAGAGTTTACCGTCAGACTGACGTGTATTCAGACCTACTGGTACGTCCGCAAAGAGCGTTTCGTCCTGTGCCTTATAATGATAATACTTACCATCAACACGTACCTGTGTGCGGAGCGTCTTAATCTGTTTGAAGTCTACAATCCATTCTAAGCCATAGCGACTCAATGGGTCAGCATTCACATATTTTGTGTTGGTGACGTAGGTGTTACGTTCGTCATAACCGAGAACGACTGGGGCTTTCGCCCCACTGGCATCACTTACCGTCACAATACCTGTCTGTGGGTCAATCGTAAAGAGACGGTTAGCCGTCGCAATACCGCTCGCTTGAAGTTTAGCAGGTGATGTGTACTTATAGGTGAAAGGTGCGTAAGTGTTTGTTGCCATGTAAGGATTGAAAGTCTTACTATGGAAGAATGAAAGGTTGATGTCCGCTATCTTCGTTCTCAGCTCCACTCCCAAGTCCCATTGGTTGGCATATTGCCATTTCAAGTCAGCATTGTATCGTGCCTTTGAAGGGTAGGTGTAGTAGGCGTAATAAGAGCGATTATTAGCATCACTGGTAGATGAGAATGCTAACATATCACGATAAGATGGAGAAGGGTAGAGTACTTGGAAACTCGGAAGTTTCACACTCTTCCCCCTACCTGAGTGCACGCTAAGACTATTCACCCAACTATCTTGTCCAAAGCGAAGCATATAGCGCATATTCAGTCGTGGTGAAAGGCTACCTACTGTTCCATACTCTGAGCCTGGAATCGAGGTGATATCTTCGCGTACACCTGCTGTCAGTTCAACATTCTGTTTGGTATCGATAGCCATTGAGAGCTTATCCTCGGCATAAAGTGCCATGTTGTTCAAAGCGGGTAGGACGTCAAAACGATATTCACGCCATGTCGGTGCATAGCGCATATCTTCGTAGTGTGTACCCTTTCCCTTATTCCTACTGCTTGTCCATTCAGCACCAACAAGTAATCGGTTGCGGAACTTTCCAAATGATTTATTCCAATTAGCCTTTAGCTTCAAACTGTAGGTTAATGGTTTGGAATCACCAAAACCACGCAGATACCAATAGCCTGTAGGACCAAGAATGATGTTGGCAGAAGGGTTCTTATCGTAGTCTTCTGCAATGTTATATCCTTCTTTCAAAGTGTGGATATAAGGCTGTGTTGAACTACTACTCTCGTTACTATAGCTTTCTGAGCGTTTATCAGCGTAGGTGAAGGCTGCTGTAAAATTCAGATTGGTTATCCATGACTTGTTCAGCAGCCAGTCAAGGCGTATATTACCACCGATATTATTATCCTTAACCTTATAGTAACTGTCTAAGTTGCGGTCTGGGTCAGCTTTCGAATCATAGCCTCCCATGCCGCCATTCAACCCAATATCCAAGGTCAGAGGTTGTGTCTTCTTCATAAAGACATTCATATAGTGCAATGACAGTACATTACGTTGGTAAGCGGTATAAGGCGATGCTGCATCCGAGAAAGAGCGTGCATGCTCAAGGGAGAAGTTGATAAGTCCAGCGTTCTTGCCTAAGTCTAATCCTTTGTGAAGGGCTATCTGGCGAGTGTGTTGGTTGATACTTCCTTCCAAGATGAAGGGCGAACTACCTCTGCGTGTCTTCACTTTTACTACACCATTGGTGAGATCGCCGTATTCTACAGAGGCAATACCGGGTACGACCTCCACACTTTCAATGTTAGAAGCACTGACACCACGTGTACTCACACCAGCCGTTTCGCCCATCATCGCATTGTTGTTCAGACGAACACCATCCACTTCAATGGCTGTACCAAACGATGCATTGCCTCGCTCTGACGAACCGCTTCGCAAGGTCAATTTGCTATCATTCATCAAAGAAGGGTTCACACTCTTACCACCCGGTAAAAGTTGGGCTATATCACCCAAAGTCATTATCTGTTGATTGTCCAACGTCTTACGGTCAATGGTGTAAGAGGTTGTTATCTCGTCTTTCTTTCGATGCGCAACAACCTGTACTTCATCGAGTTGAAGATTGTCTTCGGCAAGGCGCACGTTAAGTGTGGCACCATCATTATTAATGGTGACAACTATTGTTTGTTCTGCGTAACCAAGGCAGGAGATAACTGCAGTACACTTTCCCTTCGGTACGTTTTTTATCGTGAAACAGCCTTTTTCGTCAGTAAAAGCGTACAAGCGATTTTCCTTCAATGTGACTGATGCGTAAGCTATAGGCTTACGATCATCCTTCCCCACAACACAACCTGTAAGTGTCTGTGCAATTCCATTGATACTTAGTCCGCAAAATACAATAGACGTTATTATCCTATTCGTGAAGTCCATGATTTGCAAAGATAAGACGATTTTACAAACTCTACAATACTCAAAAATAGGTATTTATTAGCTTTTCTTTATGAATAGAAATGGATTTTATCGTATTACCTAAGGTTCTTCTGATATATGGAGTGACAAGGACCATTCTAATACAAGAACAAAACAATTACATTTCTTATAAGAATAGTTTTGTTTTAAGTTGCTGTCACTTTTAACATTTCATGCAAAGCTACTGCAGAAGAATGAGTTAGGTGGCTACTTAGAATGACATTAATGACAGCAAAATTTGTTTTAGGTGAATTGTTTCTAACCCAAACGGCTTAATTAATTATAATTAAAATAAACGGGAATTTATTGTATTATAGATTTTAAACAATAACTTTGTATTGCTTTGAAATAACTAAAAATAACTTTTAAAAATTAAAGATTATGAGACTATTCAAAATATCAGACAAGAAATACTTGAGATATATGAATAATACAACTGCACTTTCCGTGCATCATTTGAAAAAGACTTTCAGGACCTCATCCAATAGGAATGAGGTTCTGAAAGATGTGAATATCGTTTTGGAGAAAGGCGTTGTCGCCATCCTGGGATCGAATGGAGCAGGCAAGACGACTTTTATCAAATCCTGCACAGACCTGCTGGACTATGAAGAGGGGAAGATAGAATATTTCGGGAAAGACCTACAGACAATGAGCAAGGAAGAAAAGAACAGGACCTTTGCGCTGCTGTCTGAAGGCAGCCGGAACATCTACTACAAGTTGACGCCATGGGAAAACATAAAGTATTTCGCTGCCGTGCGTGGCATCCCGTTCAATGCCGTAAGTAGTCAGAGCAAGGAACTCCTCAACGAATTAGGATTATACGACAAAAGGAATCAGCTGGTAGAGAATCTGTCTCGCGGGATGCAGCAAAAGGTCGCCATCATCTGTGCGTTGAGCATGAACACCCCCGTCGTATTCCTTGATGAGCCGACCCTTGGGCTGGACATTGAGAGTGCATTCGGGCTGAGCAGTTTCCTGTCATCCCCGGAAATCACTTCAAACAGATTGATCATCATGACTTCTCATGACTTTAACTTCATAGAACGCACCGCCCGGCAGATATTCAAGCTGCAAGACGGAGTCATGAAAAGGAAAGAAGATACAGCGAGCTTCGACAACTCTTTCATCCTTAAAATCCTGCATCCCGATATTGATAAGTTACAGGCCGCCAGATATGAAATTCTGGAACGGCACGACCTCTATTGTACAATCAGACTTCTCACCACTGCACTCCTATTGGGCAAGGAAATCGACAGACTGAACCAAAAAGGACACGAGGTGACAAGCGTGGAAATAGAAGGAGAGAACCTAAAAGATTTTTATTTAAACTGATTCATCATGATATATTTCTGGGGACTTTTGAAGGCAGAGTTTGTCAAATCCATCAAATTGACTTTCAGGTATAAATTCAACACGCTGTTCAATATTCTCTTCTGGGCTGTGCTCATGGTATTGCTCTCCCATGTCCTCCTCCGGGGGAAACCGGAGGTCAAGACATGGGCGTTTATCTGCTCGTTCATGATCTGGCTCATCGCCAACAACTCTTTCATCTCCGTGGTGGATTCCATCGTGTCGGAGACTGTCCAGGGAACAATAGAACAGCTGTATCTCAATTCAAGATCTTTCTTTACATTACTTCTAATCAAGGGGCTTGTGTCAAGTGTGATTACCATCATCCAGTCCGTTCTCACACTGTTTATCTGCGTTCTTCTGGTCCCTTCCGTGCAAGCGGTTTTTTTCATCCAATGGCTCTCTGTACTTCCGCTGTTTCTCATATCCATCTTCTCCCTTATAGGTCTGGGAATCATGTGCGCCTCACTGGCATTAAAATACAAGAGCATATCGTCATTCTACAGCATGGTATCCTCTATCGTCTTTGGTATCCTGACCTACGGGGCAGTCTTTATCTCTTCCAAGACAGCACTCACGTTGCTGTTCCCCTTTGCAGAGGCGAATGCGGCCATACAGCAGTTGTTGCTCCGTGGATCATCTTTGACACCGAATACCCTGACGGTCATTCTCTGCAATGATGGATTATACTTGCTCTTAGGGTATCTCTGTCTGAAATTCTTAATCATCAAGAGTAAAGAAAGCGGTTCACTGTCAAAATTCTGAAGACAGCCTGCAACGGCTTCACTCCTTGGTCTCATCAATGTAATGGTTCATAAAGGACAAGGTAGAATCCGACTCCTTGCTATCCGGTCAAAGCACATGAATTTCCTGAAATTACAGCTTCTAATCGTTTACCGTCTGATGAAGGGACTTGGAATAATCGTCTCTGTCCTTCTGCTGTGTGTCGCAGGCTTATTGCTCTATATACTGTCATTGGCTCCGCAGACGAATATCATACTGGTTGATGCCGCTCTCGTGGCCGGATTCCATTATAGCAGAGGCGACAGGGAACTCCTGCAGATATTGTACGGAAGTGAGAAGAGGCTGCTGATGGCAGAGTATGTCCTTCTTTCCACTCCATTAATAGCTATCTGTGCGCTCCGCCTCTATTGGGTGCCACTTCTCGTCTGTGTGGCAATAGCGATTGTCCTGCCTATGTTGCCCAGACCCCGGCTGCAGTTCACAATGTTCACTTATCCTTTCCTGCTGAAAGGCTCTTATCAGTATGCCGGCAGTATGAGGACGCTGCTTATCCCTTACCTGCTGGGGATATTATCATCCTGCATGGGGCTGCTGTACCATAATATCAATATCACCTATGCCACACTACTGCTCTTCGTATATCTGCTTGGATTCCTCATCTGTCAGCCTGTCAGGAAGAGCCATCTGATGTTTTACTCTTCCCCTTTGAGAATGATTCATTTACAGTCAATATATGCCGTCGGGAATACATTCGTACTGCTATGTCCCTTCTTCGCTATCCTCCTGATACACAAAGCTGACGCTCTTGTTATCGGAGAAGTCGTCATGATATATATCCTTGCCACGCTCTTTCTTTTCCAGTCGGAACTTATCAGGTATTTCAAAATAGACAATCCGATTGTAATCATGATTGTGCTATCAGCTTTGTTCATGGTCGATGCCGTAGGATATATGAAGACAGTGATGATTCCCTTGGCTGCGTTCACCACCCTTCTGTTATCTTTTATGGTCTACAGCAAATATTCAGCATGATTCAGATAAACAATATAAGGAAGAAATACGGCTCGTCTGTCATTCTTCATGGCATGACCCTCCGGTTAGAGAAAAGTAAAGCGTATGGCATCGTAGGAGAGAACGGTGCCGGCAAAAGCACATTGTTCAGGTGTCTTGCGGGCCTGGAACATTATCAGGGCAACGTCATCATGGAAGAACATTGCAGGATAGGTTATCTGCCCGATACGCCTTACTTTTACCCGCTGGTTACCGGCAAGGAGTTTCTGGAATTCTGCCTGAAAGCTGCCCATCTTCCGTGTGCCGGTGAAGAAATCAATCAGTACAACAAGCTGTTTAATCTTCCGTTGAACAGCTATCCGTCGAAATACTCTTTGGGAATGAAAAAGCGTCTGATGCTCATGGCACTGATGATGCAGAAGTGTGACTTCTATATCATGGACGAGCCTTTCAACGGATTGGATGTCGCAGGTGTCATCATACTGAAAGACTGGATAGTCAAAAGAAAGAGAGAGGGAAGTACATTCCTGATATCCTCTCACATCATCTCTGCCTTGACCGATATCTGCGAGACTCTGGCATACATCCACCAAGGTAAGATGATGAAGACCTATGAGGGCAAAGAAGCCGTTCCAAAAGTCATTGAGGATGATTTAAAGAAATACATACTCAAAGAGGACATCTGAAATTACCTGTAAAACAGATTACAGGCGAACGGCATATTCCAGGCCCTTCCGTTAAATGCGCAGATGGCTATCGTGAAGAGCGTATGGGCTTGACGTGAGGGGCTGATGGTTTACCGAGACCATACATTCCCTTTTCCAGCACTTATGTTTATCTGATGCTGTCCGATAAAACTCAATCCGCAAGATTTCCCATGACTTCTTTTAAACTGGCCATTCCGCATCGTTTCCGGAAAAGCCCCCCTGTTCAGATAAGTTCTGCCCACACAGCTCTTCTCCAGCAACAAGCAGGCTCCCCTCCAGACAATATATGGCATGGAGCGGACCGTCAACACGACTGGTGTCTGCCGACAACACAAGATGTGCCGGGTATCAGCACATCTGCAGAAAAGGCCGTTCCACTCCTTTCGCTATCATATACGGCATTACGCTGATGGCTGCCTTGCACGGCAAATGTTCATCAGGCAGCACTGATATTTATCGGGACTCGGTCACTGCAGATGTATAATGCTGGCTGTTGCCGGATACTATCAACCTGAACTCGGGATAAGAAATGTCTGCAAAAAGTTGGTAATCTCATTATATTTCTGTAACTTTATGGTTGAAAATCAAACAATTACAATAAACATAACAATGATTACCAAGGACAAAATTACTGAAATTTTCTGTATTGCGGATGATTTCTGCAAGGAATTTGAGTTAGAAACTGATAAAATAGGTCTCTCTGAAAAGAGTAAAGGGTGTCATCGCCATCGCCAGTGCCGTATGAGTAAATTTGAAATCATGACGATTTTAATTTGTTTCCACTTTAATTCCTATCGTAATTTTTATCACTATTATACCTTTTTCGTAAAAGAGCATTTAGCAGATTTATTTCCAAATCAATTGTCTTATAATCGTTTTCTTGAATTAGAAGCACGAGTCTCTGTAGAGATGATGATGTTCCTACAGATATGTTGTTTTGGGAGGTGTACTGGTATTAGTTTCATTGACTCAACTTGTATTCCAGTTTGTCATAATAAACGTATTTATCGCAATAAGGTTTTTAGAAATTATGCAACAAGAGGCAAGAGTACAATGGGATGGTATTTTGGATTCAAACTACATCTTATCTGTAATGAAAGAGGTGAGATCCTAAACTTTATGCTTACTAAAGCAAATGTTGATGACCGAGACGAAAATGTATTTAACAGATTGACAGACAATGTATTTGGTAAATTATTTGCAGACAAAGGGTACATATCTCAAGGACTATTTGAGAGATTGTTCAATGAT
>NZ_JH114143.1:72084-91194 GCF_000224595.1 Prevotella sp. C561
CTTGAATTAGAAGCACGAGTCTCTGTAGAGATGATGATGTTCCTACAGATTATGTTGTTTTGGGAGGTGTACTGGTATTAGTTTCATTGACTCAACTTGTATTCCAGTTTGTCATAATAAACGTATTTATCGCAATAAGGTTTTTAGAAATTATGCAACAAGAGGCAAGAGTACAATGGGATGGTATTTTGGATTCAAACTACATCTTATCTGTAATGAAAGAGGTGAGATCCTAAACTTTATGCTTACTAAAGCAAATGTTGATGACCGAGACGAAAATGTATTTAACAGATTGACAGACAATGTATTTGGTAAATTATTTGCAGACAAAGGGTACATATCTCAAGGACTATTTGAGAGATTGTTCAATGATGGAATAAATTTAGTTACTGGCATTAGGAGTAACATGAAAAATAAACTAATGTCACTTTATGATAGAATTCTTTTAAGGAAAAGATCTGTAATAGAGACAATCAATGATGAGCTAAAGAATGTAGCTCAATTAGTGCATTCAAGGCATAGAAGCATATTAAATTTCGCAATGAATGTTGGTTCTTCCGTTAAATGTGTGGACGCTTTTCGTAGTGCTTTAACGTAAGAGCCAAAGTTACTCATTAAATAAAAATATAGCTGAGACAGTCAACTATCTATCCTATTTTCATCCTCTTTCATTGAAAATCTTTTCGTTTTAAGACTTCGAAAATCTGCAGACAAGGGTTTGAAAAATCATTACATAATTTCAAAGAAAACATCTATAAATAACGGCAAAAACACACATGAAGCAGGTTTGCAATCAACAGATTATCAATTAGTTTCCAAGTGTAAAGTAAAAGGTGCTTAATTGGACTTCAAAAGGGCGTTAGCAAGGGTCTTAAAGAGCATCTTTTGCAAGCCAAAAGGGCGTCTTTTAGAAGCCAAAAGAGCATGTATTGGGTCTGAGCTGTACAAAAATAGTTTACAAACATGATTTAATAAGGGAATAAGCAGGTTATAGACGACAGATAGACATCACACCTAATTACATTTATCATATAGTTTACCCCCCCTTATAAAACAATCTTATTGGAGGTAAGCTTACCATGTATGTGGATTAATCTCATTCTATTAACAATCTACACATTTAACGGAAGAACCTATTTTAATGCTATATATATATTTGTTGCATACAATCCTCTCTCCTTATATTGCCAAAAATAAGTTTTCATGTGCAGAACAGAAGTAAGTTTATTGGCTACAGAATAGTTCTCGAAGTCGTCCATTTGGAGTTTTGACAATATTATAAAAGGAGGTGTCCATTTATCTAAAAGACTCAATGTCAAATCTTCAGGAATAAATTCTTTTCGTCTATCTTTTAATGATATCCCTAAATAAACACGAATTGGATATTCATGGGAATCTATATAGTTCTGACACTCTTTTGAAAGCAGAAACCCTTTTTTAAGCCATTCTTTTCTTTCTAAGTTTGGAGAAAAGAAATCTGTTATATGCCTGTCCGTTTCTGTATTATTAGATAAGTGAAAGCTTTCAATCCATTTTCTTATTTTATTTTCAGTAATATTCTCCATCTTTGCTTTCTAAGTAATGCTGTAATACTTTATCCTTGTGAGTTTCTAAAAGTTGTTCTGGCAATTTTGTTTTATTATTGGTAGTATCATTATGAAATGGAGGCAATAATAAACATAAGTAAGTTCATACCTAAGACCACTATGCTTAAAGGTAGGACAAAACGGTCTCGGATTATTTGAAAGTTAAAGAAGATGATTCCGATGGCAACAAGAGCCCACAAAATGAGAATGGACTTATAGCAAGGAAAAAGCACATCAAAGAATAACCAGAATGTAGTTCGTGGGTTACCTTTCTCGCATAATCCATAGTAAGGTATTCCTTCTTTCTCTTTTTTTACTTCATCCTTAACAGTATAGAAAGCAACGGTTTCACCCTTTTTCCCATTATGTTGAAAACATAGCCAACCATCATAACGTTGAGTTATATATACATTAGTGTCATTATTAATTTTTAGAATTGCATCATTAAACTCTCCACCTGTATGTTCCCAATAAGAAACAACCCCTTCTTTATATTCAAGATTGTTTATTTTTTTGCATGTATTACTTATCGTAACAAAGTCAACATATAAACAACAACAGATGAAGAACAAACCAATCGTATATGATGTCTTCCTATGGCTTAGAAAGAATCTTTTAGCTTTCTTTTCTATTAGGGAGATATTTATGTTCATATATTATTAGAGCTCATCTGTCATTCCGGATGATACACCTTTTTATATTGGTCTTTAATTTCTCTCTCTAAGGCGTTATGGATACCCATACGAGTTAGATATTCACCACATGCCCTGTTTCTCTGTGTTGGTTACATGAAACGTTAAAAATGACAGCAACTAAAAATAAAACTATTCTTGTAAGCTGTATAAAAGTCTTACTCTTGTTGGGGGTTTTATCACTCGGTAGATTGGAAGGACGCTTTATCTTGAGGATAGATGGTTCTTCAGAGTACTAAAGAACCTCTAAAACCTCTTGTACATCCTTGATATTCTTCATACTTTCAACGATAAACTGTACATCTTTGCGGTCGTGAACTTGCATCTCAATCGTTCCCTCAAAGATTCCATTATCGCTGGAAATCGTTATCTTGCGGATATTAATACCTAACTGGTCGGAGAGGACATCAGAGATGTCGTGCAGCATACCACTACGGTCAATACCACGAATCTCGATCGTTGCATCGAAGAACAATCGACGGTGCATATCCCATTTGGCATCTAAGATTCTACCGCCATAGCTTGCTTTCAACTTTGCAGCTACTGGGCAGGCACGCTTATGAATCTCGATGTGGTTCTTGTTGTCAATATATCCGAGGATATCATCACCAGGGATAGCATGGCAGCAATGTGGGAAGAGATAGCGATGTATGTTTTCTTCGTTGATGAAGATAGGCTTCTTTCTGTTGAGTTCTTTCGTTACAACGATTAAGCCTTCAGTATTTTCTGTGTCCTTAGCCTCTATAGACTCTGTCTCCTTCTTATCATTCGACTTCAAGAAAGGAACGTAACGACGCCAGCCACGTGAGGTAACAGTCTTCTCAGACTTTGATTTTCTTTGGAGTTCGTTTAAATCAGTGTCGCCAAGGATAACGGTCTTGTCTCCAACGGCAAGGAAAAGGCTGTCATGCTTACGAAGGTCGTGTAGCTCGCAAAGCTTATCCAAGGTGGCAGTTGTCATCTCAAGATCATGTGCTTTTAGCCACTTAGATAGCTGTTCTTCACCTGCCTTCTGCAACTCACGGTTCTCACGTCGCAAGATAGCTTGTATCTTCGCTTTCGCCTTCGCTGTAGATACAAAGTTTATCCATGAAGGATTGACGTGTTGCGACATTGAAGTCAGGATTTCTACTTGGTCACCACTGTTGAGTTTATGGCTCAAAGGAACAAGCTTATGGTTTACTTTCGCACCAATACAATGGCTGCCGAGGAAGGTGTGGATTTGGAATGCAAAGTCGAGTGCTGTACAACCTGCAGGCATCGTCTTAATCTCTCCCTTTGGTGTAAAGACGAAGATTTCAGATGCAAAGAGGTTGAGTTTGATAGCATCGAGGAAGTCCATAGCGTCTGGCTGTGGGTCGTCGAGAATCTCTTTTATCGTACTGAGCCACTCGTTCAATTCCCCTTCATCCTCAGTAATCTCACCGCCATCCTTATATTTCCAATGTGCTGCAAAACCCTGTTCAGCTAATTCGTTCATGTGCTCAGAACGTATCTGCACCTCGATCCAACGGCCCTTAGCAGACATGAGAGTGACGTGCAATGCCTGATAACCATTAGCCTTAGGATGGTTCACCCAGTCACGCAGACGGTCGGGATGGCTCTTATAAATCTGACTGATAGCCACATAAATCTGGAAACAGTTGTTGATTTCCTCATCTGGTGACTTCGGTTTATAGATGATTCGTACGGCAAGGATATCGTATATTTCTTCAAAGGTGACGTGTTTGTTTTGCATCTTATTCCAAATAGAATAAGGACTCTTTACACGTGCTTTGAGTTCATATTCAAAGCCCATCTTGTCAAGTTCGGCACGGATAGGTGCTGTGAACTGTTCAAAGAGGGTATCACGCTGTGCTTGTGTTGAAGCGAGTTTCTTCTCAATAGAAGCATATGCATCAGGATGTTCGTATCGGAAGCTAAGGTCCTCCAGTTCAGTCTTAATCTTATTAAGTCCCAATCGGTTTGCAAGTGGTGCATAGATATAGAGCGTTTCACCTGCAATCTTATATTGTTTGCTGGCAGGCTGAGAAGCGAGCGTACGCATGTTATGCAGACGGTCGCATATCTTGATAAGGATAACGCGAATGTCGTCGCTCATAGTAAGCAAAAGCTTCTTGAAATTCTCAGCTTGTGCTGAAGCCTGTTCGCCAAAGATTCCACCAGAAATCTTGGTTAGTCCGTCAACGATTTGTGCAATCTTAGGACCGAAGATATTTTCCATATCTTCCACTGTATAGTCGGTATCTTCTACGACATCATGTAAGAGGGCAGCACAGATACTTGTTGCTCCGAGTCCCATCTCTTCACAAGCAATCTGGGCAACGGCAATAGGGTGCATGATATAAGGTTCGCCCGAGAGTCGGCGCACACCCTTATGCGCTTGTCGTGCGAAGTTGAAAGCCTTGGTAATGATATCAACCTTCTTTCGATGACGTGAAGCGAGATAGGTATCAATAAGATGCTGAAAGGCATCATCTACCATCTTCTCATAGTCAATCTCCTTAACTTCAATATTGTCCTTGTCCATTGTGCATCCTCCCTTTATATAATAAGGTAAAAGAATCTTGTTAGTATGGCATGGCTCCTTGGCTTGTATTAGTAGCCGCAATAGTCATGCTTGGTTCTTCGTTTGGTGTTTCGTTTTGGTAAATCAGATCTTTGTAACCTTTGAACTTCTCAATCATTTCAGAAGGTAGGCGTAGCTTAGCAACACCATTGGTAGCAAAAGCCTTGATTATACCCTGTCGATACTGTGGGTTAAGTACTTTCAAATCGTCCACATTCATACCTAATACGTTGGCAATCTTGGCAAGTGTAACATCCTTCTCTATAATAATCGTGTCGCAACAGTTAGGCAGACCCGTTGACAGAGGTGTGATGTTGTAATCAGCATAGTAGTTCATCACATAATTTGCTGCGATGAAAGCGGGAACATAACCACGTGTCTCCTTTGGTAAATGCTGATAGACAGCCCAGAAGTCGGCACCACCACCAGCCTTTGTGATAGCACTGCTAACACGTCCCGGTCCACAGTTATAGGCAGCCAGTGCCAGTGTCCAGTCGCCAAATCGTTTGTAAAGGTCGCTCAGCATACGTGCTGCAGCGTAGGAAGACTTCTCTGGGTCGCGGCGTTCATCGATATAACTGTCAATCTGAAGGTCATATTGTTTACCTGTTGTTGCCATGAATTGCCATAGTCCTGCTGCTCCCACACGTGAGGTAGCATTAGGGTTTAAGCCCGACTCTATCACAGGAAGATACTTCAGCTCTAATGGTAAACCATAGAAACGCAGTGCTTCTTCAAAGATAGGGTTGTAATAACGCGCACGTCCTAAGAGGTAAGAAGTTGATTGGCGTCCTGCCTTTGTGTAGCGATCGATATATTTCTTAACTTCCTCATTACAGGTCATTGTCATCACATTCGATAGATTACGCATCTTACGATCGATGACTTCCATACCGTTTTCTGGCTCTGTTGTGTTCGTAGAGGGTATATTTTCGAACCCTGTTTGTATGCCACTATTATAGAACTTATCATCTACATAGTCTACATCAACATATCCAGCCATCGTTTCTGATGCATCAGGAATCATCACATTCATAGCTTTACCACGACTATCAACGACAGTTTGCTGTTGTGCATAGATTCCGCAGGTTGCTCCCATTGTAATAAGGAAGGAAACTATATATCTCTTTCTACTCATTATTTCTTAGTTAGTTAGCGCAAATACAGTGCGCTGCTGCTTAGAATGTCAGACTACATCCAATACCTATTGCCGATGAACGGAAAGGGTTGTTAGGTGTAGCGATACTCTTATTTGATATGACCGTCGGTGCAATATGCAGTGAGAGGTCATCTGATATGTCAAAGTCGGATAAGGAAGCGTCTACGTAAGCATCAATAACTGACAAGGCATAAACCGCAATAGTCGTAAAGATACTTAGGTCACGCCATCTACGGTAACGGTCCTTACGCTGTTTGAAGATGTTCTTATAACGCTCTTCATTAGCAGAGGTAATTGTTGCTCCGAGGTGTAGGAAGTTATTATAACTCTGCGTTGCTGGGTCATTATCCATGATGTCCATATAAGCCTGTGCATAATCATGGTACATCTGGTTGTTCCATGTCATGGCATAAACGCAACCTACAAAGCCTCCGTAGAAGATTGGTAGTTTCCAGTACTTACGGTTGTAGGCCTGTCCAGCACCTGGGATGACGAGTGCAAGCCACAAAGCACGCTTAGGATTAGGACGCCATTTAGACCAGTCACGTCCATGCTTCTTCGCCATACCGACACTATCCTTTCGCAGAACAGAAATGAGTTTACCCTCATCATCTGGTGTGAGGATAGCCTTCTCTTCTATATATTTATCCTGCGAACTTGGTATCTCAACGACCGTAGAGTCGCCTGGATACATAACCTTTAACGTGTCATGGGGCAGATCTTGTGCCTGCATGACCGTAACACTGGTGAGCATTCCGGCTATCAACAGTCCTTTGAGGATTCTATTCTTCATCTTCATCACTACCCGTTATCTTGCTTAAGTTGCTGGTTTGAAGGTCTGTTACTTATTCTTTGCTTTGTGGTCAGCCATTTGTTGAGGCATCCTAATGCTTGTGAATAGTTCTTCTAAACCAGAACACTTGCTTATCTTATACTTACTAATACCTTAATCTTTCCGTGTGAAAAGTCTTACTTCATCTTATCCATCACTTCCATGATGTGAAGTAACTCTTCTTCAGATGCAAACGGAATACTGATCTTACCCTTTCCATCAGCGTTACAACTCATCTGTACCTTTGTGTCGAAGAATGATGAGAGTCGTTGTTTGAGGATATTAAATTCCTCAGGAAGGCGAGTTCGAGCAGAAATCTTCTTCTTTGCACTCTGTATATCTTCTCCGTTATTGAGTTGTTGGCAAAGTTCTTCAACCTTGCGAACGCTGTATCCGTTCTTTAGAATCTCACGATAGAGTTTCAATTGGAGTGAAGGGCTTTCTAAGGAAAGCAATGCACGGGCATGTCCCATGTCTATTTCTTTCTTTTGCAGACCCATCTGTACCAATGCAGGAAGCTTCAACAAACGAAGGTAGTTAGCAATAGCTGCACGGCTCTTACCGACACGTTCAGCTACACGCTCCTGAGTCATTCCACTCTTTTCAAGCAGATGTTCGTAAGCCAAAGCAATCTCAATCGCATTCAAATCTTCACGCTGGATGTTCTCAACCAGCGCCAACTCCATTACATTCTCGTCCTTAATCGTACGGATATAGGCTGGAACAGCTTTCAAGCCTGCCAACTGACTGGCACGCCAACGGCGTTCTCCTGCAATAATCTGGAAGCGATTATCGTCAATCTGACGCAGTGTAATTGGCTGAACGAGTCCTAACTCACGAATACTGTTGGCCAGTTCTTCCAACGCAACAGGGTCGAATTCACGACGCGGCTGGTTTGGGTTGGCTTCTATCTGGTCTAAGGCAACCTCGTTAATAGTGGAGCTGCCTTGTGTACTGACAGTCTCTGTAGATATCAATGCGTCCAGACCACGGCCGAGGGCATTGGTCTTTGCGTTTCGATTATATTTCTTTTGTACAGCCATAGTCTTTGTTTGGGAGTAAAAAAGGAGTTTAGGTGTTGGTGGAGTTTGTCGCAGTTATGTTCAATATAAAGCGACTCTTTATTCCCAACTCTATATTTCTTTACGTTCAACAGATGAAGGTCTGCAGTTAGAAATAATAGCTTTGTAATTGGGAGACGACCTTTCTATTGGTATTAAAGTCCACTTTTCCGCTCCGTTCCTATCCTCTCTTTATTTCTTATTCTTTTCAATGATTTCCTTTGCAAGGCTCAAGTGATTCTTTGCACCCGTAGAGTCAGCATCGTAGAGGATTACTGGTAAACCATGACTCGGACTCTCAGAGAGTTTCACGTTACGCTGGATAACAGACCTGAACACTAACTCTTGGAAATGGCGCTTTACCTCATCGTAGATCTGACGGGCAAGACGCAGACGACTGTCGTACATCGTCAGCAGGAAGCCTTCTATCTCTAACTTCGGATTAAGCTTACTTTTGATAATCTTAATGGTGTTCAACAGTTTGCTGATACCCTCCAATGCAAAGTATTCACACTGCACAGGAATGATGACAGAGTCGGCTGCTGTCAACGCGTTGACGGTTATCAAACCAAGTGACGGACTACAGTCTATTAAGATGTAATCGTATTCGTCACGGATTGGAGCCAACAGATTGCTCATAACTTTCTCTCGACCATTTAGCTTTAACATCTCGATTTCAGCTCCAACAAGGTCGATATGGCTCGGAACAATGTCCAATCCTTCTATGTCAGTGGTGTAGATTGCATCTTTTATGTCGGCATGGTCAATGATACATTCGTAAAGAGAACAGTCCACCTCCTTGATGTCTACGCCCAAACCGCTCGATGCATTAGCCTGCGGATCGGCATCAATCACAAGGACAGACTTCTCAAGTGTTGCTAAAGAAGCTGCCAGGTTGATGGTGGTTGTAGTCTTTCCTACGCCGCCTTTTTGGTTGGCAAGTGCGATAATCTTTCCCATTTTTCTATTTAATCCTATACGTTTATTAGGCTACAAAGATACATATTTTATATGAGATTGGAGGGCTTTATAAACCTTTTTTCGTACTTTTGCACTGAAAACAAAGTGAAATTTATGAATTCTAAGAGACCACTCATACTTATATCTAACGATGACGGATATCACTCTAACGGTATTCGTACACTCGTTTCATTTCTTTCTGATTTTGCAGAAATTGTTGTCTGTGCCCCTGAAGCGGGGCGTTCGGGTTTCTCATGTGCTTTTTCGGTGGTTGACTATCTGCTGTTGAAGAAACGGAATAATATCCCTAACTGTGAAGTTTGGTCATGTTCGGGTACGCCTGTAGACTGTGTGAAACTGGCGTTAGACCGTATTCTTGTTGACCGAAAGCCTGACCTTATCTTGGGAGGTATCAATCATGGAGATAATTCATCAGTCAATAATCATTACAGCGGGACGATGGGTATTGCCTATGAGGGGTGTATGAAATATATCCCTTCTATTGCCTTTTCAAGTTGTGATTACGACCCTAATGCCGACCTTTCTTACCTACGTGATTACGTAAGACTTATTGTCAAGAAAGTTCTTGCTGATGGTCTGCCAAAAGGAGTCTGCCTAAATGTGAACTTCCCTAAGGTTGAAAAGTTCGCAGGGCTGAAAGTTTGCCGTATGGGTTGGGGTAGTTGGACAAGAGAGGTTGAGGCTTGTAAGCATCCTCGTGGCTTCGATTACTATTGGATGACAGGGCATTATCGTAACGACGAACCCGATGCGACGGATAATGACCAGTGGGCATTGGAGCATGGATATGTGACTGTTACGCCATCGAAGATTGACGTGACGGATTATGAAGTGCTCGATAAGATGAAATCGTGGGAATCTCTTTAATTCTTTGATGTTATGAAGTATTACCTGATAGTTGGTGAGGCATCTGGCGACTTACACGCCTCACGCCTTATGCAATCGTTGATACAATATGACCCTGAGGCTGAGTTTCGTTTCTTCGGAGGTGACTTGATGGCAAAAGTGGGGGGCACACGGGTAAAACACTACCGTGAACTTGCTTATATGGGATTTATTCCTGTATTGCTACACCTGCCTACCATCTTTAAGAATATGAAGATGTGTAAGGAAGATATCATGCGATGGAAGCCTGATGCTGTTATCCTCGTTGACTATCCAGGATTTAACCTTAGTATCGCAAAGTTTGTAAAGAAGAATACAAGTATCCCTGTCTATTATTATATCTCACCGAAGATATGGGCATGGAAGGAGTGGCGTATCAAGGCTATCAAGCGTGATGTAAAAGAGATGTTCTCTATTCTTCCGTTTGAAGTAGCCTTCTATGAGAAGAAACATCATTACAAAATACATTACGTAGGTAACCCGACTGCCGAGGAGGTTGATAATTTTCTACATGTTTATTCGGAGTCAAAAGATGAGTTCTGTCAGCGTAATGGGTTGTCTTCTAAACCTATTATTGCCATCCTTGCTGGTAGTCGAAAGCAGGAGATAAAGGATAATCTTCCTTCAATGCTTGAGGCTGCTCGCCATTTTGAGGATTATCAGATGGTGGTTGCTGCAGCACCTTCTATCACTGAGAGTTACTATAAGAGGTTCTTAGAAAATAGTGAGGCTAAGATGGTGAAGACGCAGACTTACGAACTACTTGCACATGCCACTGTGGCACTTGTTACCAGTGGTACGGCAACTCTTGAGACTGCTTTACTAAATGTTCCACAGGTTGTTTGCTATGAAACGCCAGTCCCTAAATTGATTCGCTTTGCTTTTAAGCATATTATTAAAGTACGTTTTATCTCGCTTGTTAATCTTATTGCCGACAAGGAGATTGTGCAAGAACTTCTTGCTGATCGTTTCTCAATTCGCAATATTGCCAACGAGTTGTATCGGATCCTTCCTGGTCAACCTTCGCGTGAACGTATGTTAGCTGATTATCAACTTGTTCGTGAACGATTAGGTAACGAGGTAGCACCTGATAATGCGGCAAGAATTATGGTTGAGAAGTTGACGAATAGGCGTGTCTACGATATGTCAAGTAAACCAGAAAATGAGTTTATAAGCGAACAAACTTACGAATAAGTAGCATACTTAAAAGCATGCCTGTTCGCCAAGCAGCAGATTGATTTTAGGCGAATTGTTCTTTGCTCCCGAATTATTTTCATGAAAATAAATATTTTTTTTCATGAAGATAAATATTTCTTTTCACGTAAATAATATTTTCTTTTCATGTAAATAATTTGAGAGAAATAGGTAAGTAAAAAAATAAGGAGAGCCGAAAACTCTCCTTATTCCTTGTATTTAATAGCATTATAAGCTAATTAGTTCAATCACTTTATCCACTGCCTCTCTTATTCCATCGGCATTCTTACCGCCTGCTTGAGCGTAGTGTGGTTGACCACCACCGCCACCTTGGATAAGTTTAGCAGCCTCACGAATAATCTTACCAGCATTCAGATCGTTGTCTTTTACCATGTCATCACTGAGCATAATTGATAGAAGAGGACGATTCTCATGTACTGAACCGAGTACACAAACGAGTTTCTCTGGCAATGCCTCACGCACTTTAAAGACGATGTCCTTAGCTGAAGCTGGGTCGATTGGTAATACTGCCTTCACAACATGTACGCCATTTACGGTCTCAGCACGCTCCACCATGTTCTTTGCAGCACGACTAACGGCCTGTGCACGGAAGCTCTCAAGCTCCTTCTTCATGTGGTCGTTCTCCTCAACAAACTTAGAGAGAACTGCCTTAAGGTCCTTAGCATTGTTGAACATTGCCTTTAAGTCGCGCAAAGTGTCCTCAAGGAAGTAGATGGCATTCTCGCATGTTTCACCTGTCATAGCCTCGATACGGCGTACACCTGCAGCTACACTGCTCTCACTAACAATCTTGAAGAAACCAATGCGGCCAGTTGATGTGGCATGAATACCACCACAGAACTCACAGCTTGGACCGAAGCGAACAACACGAACCTTGTCGCCATACTTCTCTCCGAAGAGGGCTACTGCACCCATCTTCTTTGCCTCCTCCATTGGTGTATCACGATGCTCGTCCATTGGATAATCCTTACGAATCATCTCATTAACGAGTCTCTCTACCTTACGAAGCTCCTCATCGGTAATCTTCTGGAAGTGAGAAACGTCAAAGCGGAGGGTGTCAGGACTTACGTATGAACCCTTTTGCTCAGCATGCTCACCGAGAACCTGCTTCAAAGCATAATCGAGAAGGTGGGTTGCGGTGTGGTTGGCAGCTGAAGCGTCACGCTTCTCAGTGTCAACACAAGCCATGAAATCTGCCTCAATGTTCTTTGGTAATTCCTTAACGATATGTATGCTCTGGTTGTTCTCACGCTTGGTGTCGATGATATTGATTGTCTCATCTTCGCTAACGAGTACACCTTGGTCACCTACCTGACCACCCATCTCTCCATAGAAAGGTGTGAAATCGAGTACAAGCTCATAGAAACTGTTCTTTTTCTGAGTCACCTTACGGTAGCGAAGAATATGGCACTCGTATTCTGTATAGTCGTAACCAACAAACTCCTGTTCGCCTTCACGTAATACTTCCCAGTCGCCATTCTCTACAGCGGCAGCATTGCGGGCACGTGCCTTCTGCTGTTCCATCTCCTCATTGAACTGCTTCTCATCCACGGTATAACCATTTTCACCACAGATAAGTTCGGTGAGATCGAGTGGGAAACCGTAGGTATCGAAAAGACGGAATGCCTCTTTACCATCGAGTTGGGTCTGACCATGTGCCTTCAGTTCGTCCATTGCACCGTTAAGGAGCATGATACCCTTCTCCAATGTACGCAAGAATGAGTCTTCCTCTTCCTTCATGACACGGCCTATCAACTCTCGTTGTGCTACGAGTTCTGGGTATGCACCTCCCATCTCACGTACCAATACGTTGATTAACTTATACATAAAGGCTTCCTTCTGACCAAGGAAGGTATAGGCATAACGTACGGCACGACGGAGGATTCGGCGGATAACATATCCTGCCTTAGCATTGCTTGGCAACTGACCGTCGGCAATTGAGAAGGCAACAGCACGAAGGTGATCGGCTACAACACGCATAGCGATGTCTACCTTCTGCTCTTCGTTGACACCCTCACCATTAGGACCTTCTGGGAAAGTGTGGTTATATTTCTTACCAGAGAGGTTCTCTATCTCTGCAATGACTGGTGCGAAGATGTCTGTATCGTAGTTAGAGTTCTTGCCTTGCATGAGACGAACGAGACGCTCGAAGCCCATACCTGTATCGATAACGTGCATCTTCAATGGGTCAAGACTACCATCAGCCTTACGATTGAATTGCATGAATACGATGTTCCATATCTCAATAACCTGTGGGTGATCTTTGTTTACAAGTTCTTCACCAGGCACTTTTGCCTTCTCTTCCTCCGAACGGAAGTCGATATGAATCTCTGAACAAGGGCCACAAGGACCAGTGTCACCCATCTCCCAGAAATTATCATGCTTGTTGCCATTGACGATATGGTTCTTCGGGAAGTGCTTCTCCCAGTAGCCTGCAGCCTCATCATCACGTGAGATACCCTCGTTCTTATCACCCTCAAAGACTGTTACGTAGAGGTCTTTTGGGTCAAGATGGAGTACGTCTACAAGGTATTCGTAAGCATAGTCGATTGCTCCTTCTTTGAAATAGTCGCCGAAACTCCAGTTACCTAACATCTCGAACATGGTGTGGTGGCTAAGAGCTGCATCACGACCAACCTCTTCCAAGTCGTTGTGCTTACCACTTACACGTAGACATTTCTGTGAGTCTGTACGGCGGCGAGGCTCTGGATCCTTTGTTCCGAGGATAATATCTTTCCACTGGTTCATACCAGCATTAGTGAACATCAGCGTAGGGTCGTCCTTAATAACCATAGGGGCAGACGGTACGATAACGTGTCCCTTCGACTCAAAGAATTTCAAGTAAGAGTCGCGGATTTCGTTTGCTGTCATCATCTTTATTTTATTTTTAATTCAATTTTTCTACCTAAAAGTGTTGCAAAGATACTGACTTTTGAGTATTTTTGCAAACAATTAGGCTGCTGAATACGTAAAAACTTCTTTTAGAGGTGGGCGTAGTCTTTCCTTTCAGACCTAAGATAGTGTAAATAATTGATATAAAAGATACTAAGACATGGCAGAGAATCCGCGCAAACTGTATTATTCTATCAAGGAAGTGGCACAGCAGATGAACGTTACGGAGAGTCTGTTGAGATACTGGGAAACCGAGTTTCCACACCTTCGTCCTAAGACGACGGGCAATCGTGTACGCCAATATACGGAGAAGGACATTGAACAGATAAAGGTTATTTACAACCTTGTCAAGGTGCGTGGCTTTAAGATTGCTGCAGCGCGCAAGATGTTGCAGGAGAATAGGAATGGTGTTGAAAAGAGTCAAAAGGTAATGGAGACGCTCATTTCTGTGCGCAATCAGCTGAAAGAACTTAAGAAGCAGTTAGACGGCCTGGTGTAAGATTGTTTGTCATGGGACAACAACAACAGTGGTGTGTTACATCTGTAATGGTTCGAAAAGAGGTTTTCTCTACCTTTATTTCCCCTAATTCATTTTTATATTTAGTCGCCGGTATATTAAACATTTACGATAATATGGTTACACTAAACTACTTACGTTGTGTCTTAGGGTGATAGATATGGTAGCAACTTTTAAACTGTATTTGTACAGCTCCGTATCCAATCTTACATTGTAAAGCTGAATTGTCTTCATTCTTTACATGTTTCATGCCCTCATAAATCTCTTTTTACTTGATTTATATGTATCGTTGAATTGCCATATAAACAAGGATTGACTTTTTCTACTTGTATGTCGTTATCTTTTTCCTATATGTTCTCTTTAACTTACTTTACTCTTTCCAAGTTGCTTATAATCTGTTGAAAATTTGTAATATTTAAGTAAGAAAATGTGTAAGAATGCTGGGAAACAATACTTTCAATCCTCCTTACTAATCATGTTAACTATTATTACGCTGCGTGTTAATTCCATAGAGCAATAAAGAGCTGACTATTCTAAAGGATTATTAGTATAATAGACAATATTTATATAAAGATAATAAAATTTAATCTAAATGCTTCAAAACTTCTTAAAATATATGTATCTTTGCAGCTGAATAGTTAAATCTTTATACCTTTTAGATAAAAGAAGTGTTATGATTTATTCTTATATGTCTGAAACCATAGGGGCTTTTTGATGATATGAAAAGCAAGGTTGTAACAGTCTCCATACATATCACGTGGAGCTGCCATCCTCACCTCTGTTAGAAATGGTTTACTTTGGAGCAGTACATAAAAGATGTGAAGCATACAGTTCCACGCTTTTTATAAGTACTTAATACCCGATAGGAGCTGTAGGGGAGTAACAGTTGCGCCCGACACATATTAGGGAAATGAATATGTCTACTTAGTTTTGGAAAGTAATTACTACAAAACAGCTTGGAAAGTTATCTGCTATGGTGAGGGTTCGAATTTCGATAACAATACGACAAGCAAGTCTATACAGGTAGAAATCAATGAGATTTACAAGACAAAGTATTGTGTAGATAGTGGCTCTTCGTCTACTATATACTATGAGATACAGTTGATCACGTAATGAGTCTGATGACGCCACATAGTTGCAATGTTATCTTCAGTTACTATGAGTAGTGTCTTGTATAGGTTACCACTGTATGTGAGATCTTTAACCAACATTTCTGCAATGCTTTCTGACAAGTGTGTTGTAGAACCTAAAATATCTATGAGCTTACTCTTAGGATGCATACGGCTCAAATAAAAACCTAAAACGGATGCAAGAGTAAGAGCAACTTTGTGATACGAATGAAATGTCGATGTCAATCAAAGACTGTTGATTATTTAATACAAAAACTTTAAACAATATATTATGAGTAATAAATTAGAAAATGTAGTAGAATGGTGCATCTTTCAAAGTAGATGGCTTCAAGTCCCTGTGTATCTTGGGATGTGTGTAGTGATGGGAATGTATTCATACGTCTTTTGTAAAGAGGTTGTACACAGCCTTATCAATATTGAAACTTTAACAGATGAGACTATGCTTATGTTTGCTATCGGTATTGTTGATGTATCGATGGTACTGAATTTAATCATTGTTTGCGTGATTGGAGGTTACTGGTCATTTGTCAGTAAGTTGGAGATCATCGAGAAAGATAAGGATTGTCATCAGTTTGGTTATCTTGGTAAGATAAATCCTAATGCGTTAAAGCATAAATTGATGATATCACTTATCAGTATTTCTGCTGTTCATTTATTAGAAACATTCATAGCAGAGAATATTGATACGCAACATACAATCATGCAAATCTGTATTCATGTGGTATTCGTTTTATCTGCTTTGGGTATTACTTATATGGATAAAATTGGTCACACAGAACATTAAACAAGAATAAGGAATAATGAGTTGAGGCAAGGAGGATTGTTTCACAATACTCTTTTTCCGGATACGCCATCTGAACTGTGTCATTGGCTTCATTTCTTTAGGAGCATGAGGAATGCTGATGGGCAAACCGGAGCAGTCATTCTCTTGGTAAAATTAGGCTGGGCTCGATGCCCAGTCTAATTTTTAATTCGCTGGTGGTATAAACCATCGCATCTTCTCTTGGTGTTGCAAAGATACAACAGTATTTTAGAACTGCCTAATTTCCGGATTCCTAACTTCATGAACCTATAATAATTGGAAGCGGTCGCCAAACTTTATAGCGAACTGTTGGGCTGTCTGGCCCCAGTCCAAGTTTAACAGGCAAAATTATTTTTCATAAATTTTCGGGATATTTTGTGTAGTATCAATTTGATAAATAATTGATAATCAAACATAGGGTATTGTAACGAGGAGTAAAATCTGATTTGTAGGACACAGTCATATCAAAATTATTTTGTTACTTTGCACTCATGCACGCAAATGTACAGACACGATTCAACCCTGCAACAGGCGACATGGCTCCTTATTATCGCATCAAGGAGTCATATCGTGACGTGCAGGGTCATGTACATTCGCTAATTCTGTTGAACATCGGGTTCGAACCTTCACTTACTGCTGTACAGGTTCGAAAAATTGCATACGCTCTTACCGAACGTTTCAAAACCAGAAGTACACCCTCGCTTTTCAAAGAACACCTTGAGGGTCTTACTCCTATTGAACAGGCAAAGGCTGACGAATGGTGGATCCGTATGGAGAAAGAAGGTGGAATCGACAGGTTTAATAAGGAAGAGCAGAAGTCGCTGAGAAAATACGAGAACTACATTGACCTTGAAACGGCAAACTATACTGACGCAAGGAATGTTGGTGCAGAGTGGCTCTGCAAGCAGACAATAGACAAGCTGCAATTAGAGGGTTTTCTGCGCAAAAACGGCTGGACGGAGAATGCTATACATACGGCTTTGTCAGCATTGATTGTTCGCACGGTATATGCAGTTTCTGAACGTTCATCTTATTATTATTTGCGCGATAACTCGGCTGCCGCTGAACTTTACAGTGGAGTTCCTGGCTGGACACTAGGAATCAATTCTCTGTATAAAATCACTGATAAATTATATGAACTAAAGGAACAGTTAGAGCGTCATTTGTGTAGCGTTACTGACAATCTCTTTAATATAGACAACAAGTTGATGCTCTTCGACTTAACCAACTTCTATTTCGAGGGTAGTAAGCGTAATAGCGATAAAGCCAAGTTCGGTCGTTCAAAAGAAAAACGCTCTGACTGTAAGCAACTTGTACTTGCATTATGTATCAATAAAGAAGGTTTTATACGTTATTCTTCTATCTTGGAGGGTAATACAGCAGATCCCAAGTCTCTACCCAATATGATTGATACGCTGGCAAAGAGGAATCCATCAAGAACAAAGGATACGCTCGTTGTCATGGATGCAGGTGTTGCCACGGAAGAGAACTTGGAGCTAATAAAGAAAAAGGGTTACAATTATCTCTGCGTATCCCGTACGCAAATGAAGGACTGTATGCTCAGTGATGATAATAAGAGCGTTACGGTAATGGATGCCCATCGGTAGAAGATAACGCTGAAAGAGGTTAAGACAGAGGATGATTATTATCTTGAAATAACATCTCCTTCGAAAGCTATGACAGATTCGTCCATGAACAGAGTCTGGAGAGAGCGTTTTGAGATGGAACTGCAGAGGATAAACGATGGAATCTCCAAGAAAGGTGGAACAAAAACCTATGAAAAGGTTGTTGAACGTACAGGACGTGCCATACAGAAGTACCCATCTATAGCGAAGTTCTACCAGATAAGCTACATAAAAAATGAGAAGAAACCCAAGGAGATGCTACGTGTAGACTGGGAGATAAAAGACCTCTCGGCAATGGAATCTGGTCACGGAGTCTATTTCCTCCGCAGCAATGTCAGGACACTTTCTGAACGTGTAACATGGGAATACTACAATCTCATTCGCGAGATAGAATGTACGAACAGACAACTAAAGAATGATCTCAATCTCGGTCCAATCTATCATCAGAAAGATGAGCGAAGCGACGCACACCTTTTCTTCGGTTTATTAGCCTACTGGGTGGTAAACACCATCCGTTGTCAATTAAAACGAGAAGGAGAATCCTGTTACTGGACCGAAATAGTACGACGTATGGGCACCCAAAAGCTCGTCACCACAAAAGGGAAGAATCCATTAGGTGAAACCATCGAGATGCGCCAATGCAGTAGTCCTTCGAAGCAAGCAAAACAGATATACGATAAGTTGAACTTAAAACACTCACCATTCAAAAAGAATAAAATTTGTAGGACACAGAGCCCATAAGAAAAACGAGAAAAGTACAGTGACAGCGCAAGTTCAACATAGAACTGCAATCCCAAGTGCTGGTGTAGCTTAATAATCTATACCTGAAAACACCGCGGGGTTTGGGGGCGAGAAGCCCCCATGAGAAGAAAATCAACAAGCAATGCATAAAATAAGAAAGGGAGACCTCTGTCTCCCAAAGATTAATTAATTTTGCATTGCAATGTACAAACAATTAACCTCGGAGCAAAGGTACACAATTTCTGTGCTACTCCAAAATAGAACGAAACAAAAAGATATTGCCAAGGCGATAAATGTAAGTACAAGTACAGTGTCTCGTGAAATAAGACGTAATAGTGGAGTCAGAAGACACTATAATTGGGAAACTGCCCAAGCAAATGCAGTACAAACAAGGCGCAGAAAGCCAGGCAATCGTTCAGTAGT
>NZ_JH114143.1:91395-105344 GCF_000224595.1 Prevotella sp. C561
TTGTTTATGAGAAAACTTAAGAAGGGGAAAATGCCAAAGAACTGGCACGAACTGTAATACGCTTACTGTCTCCATTCAAAGAGCATATCAAGTCTATTACAACTGACAATGGTACAGAATTCGCTTGTCATGAAATGATAGCCAAAAGCCTTGGTGTTACCATATATTTTGCTGACCCATACGCTTCGTGGCAGAAAGGGGCTATAGAAAATGCTAACGGACTAATTAGGCAATACGTGCCAAAAAAAGAAACCTTTGAGCATATCAGCCAGCAACAAATAACTAAGTATTCAAAGAAAATTAACATGAGACCAAGAAAGAAATTAGATTTTAAAAAGGTTCTTCCGTTAAATGTGTAGATTGTTAATAGAATGAGATTAATCCACATACATGGTAAGCTTACCTCCAATAAGATTGTTTTATAAGGGGGGTAAACTATATGATAAATATAATTAGGTGTGATGTCTATCTGTCGTCTATAACCTGCTTATTCCCTTATTAAATCATGTTTGTAAACTATTTTTGTACAGCTCAAACCCAATACATGCTCTTTTGGCTTCTAAAAGACGCCCTTTTGGGTTGCAAAAGATGCTCTTTAAGACCCTTACTAACGCCCTTTTGAACACCAATTAGGCATCTTTTACTTTACACTTGGTAACTAATTGATACTCTGTTGATTGTAAACCTGCTTCATGTGTGTGTTTTTGCCGTTATTTATAGATGTTTTCTTTGAAATTATGTAATGGTTTTTCAATCCTCTTGCCTGCAGATTTTCGAAGTCTTAAAACGAAAAGATTTTCAATGAAAGAGGATGAAAATAGGATAGATAGTTGACTGTCTCAGCTATATTTTTATTTAATGAGTAACTTTGGCTCTTACGTTAAAGCACTACGAAAAGCGTCCACACATTTAACGGAAGAACCTTTTAAAACACCACAGGACTGCTTTTACGAACTAATTAAGTAGATTTGCACTTGCTTGTTGAATTCACGTTTAACTTTGTAAAGATAATTCTGTTAAAAAAGTGATAACTACGCTTTGATATTACGAAATCGACTCTTTTGTGATACAAAACCTATACTTTAACCGTGTAAAACAGCCGCTTTTTGAACGCGAAATAGCAAGAAGTTGTAATATTCTACTGTATAATGAGTTATGTAATGCTTATACTTTTGAAAATATTTATATCTTTATATTCTTAAATATGCTGGTTACAATTCCATTAAAAGCTCTGTTTTTAGATTATCAAACACTCTATAGCACTGCTTTTTATAAAATATTTCAGAAAAGTAAACAAGCATAATCACTCATCATTGGCAAAATCTATCGCTTCCTTTATCACATAAAAATCCTTATTTTCTTTGGATATGGAATCTATCAGTTTAGAGAACTCCATCTCTCCCAAAACTGATTTATAATCATCGAGCATAACATCCAAATTCCCCTTGTATCTTTCCTTTTCATATGGATTCCCTTGCAGATAATACAAGTTTATGTATCTTTTGGCTTCAGAAGGGTTTAGGTATAACAATAATTCAAAGACTTTTGCTTCAAAAAAGCTATCTTTAAGTAATGAAAGGAAATATTCCAACAACGCACTGTCTTCAGATTTCTTTATCTCTATACCTGACAGAAAAGCCTGAAGTCTTTCCCGACTCTCAAAGTATTCTTTAACTAATAAATCCAGTTCTTTCATCCTTTACACACTTTGCCACTACTTAGTATATCTGTCTTTGAGACATTGTCCTTAATTTTCCAATCAGGAACTCCTCCTTTGGTTTTGCCTTTTAGCACAACATCCTTTCCCTTTGTATCAATATCAACAAAATAATCAGCACCTAAAGCTTCTGTACTTTTTTTTATCGCATCAGGGTTTTGAGGTTTTATTTTTGTACTTGTAGTACTTATACCTCCTCTTGTATCTTTTGGATCATACTTAAAACCATTTTTCTTAAAGTCTTTATATTCAGCTTTCGACATAAATCTTCTTACAATTCCTGGGTTTTGCGGAATACCATTAAAATTTAATCCAAATAAATCTACATACTCATTACAATCCTCCACATACCCATACAGCGTAGGGTTATTTCCTGCTAACCTTATCGGATCTTGGCTGATGTAATTACCAATCCTCGGGTCGTAATAGCGGAACCTGTTGTAGTAGAGGCGCGTCTCATCGTCCTCATAGTGCCCTAACTAGCGGAAAGGAATGAAGTCAAGGATGTCCTTGCGGTTGCGAAGTTTACCATAGTTTGGGAACAATATAATATCTGATGATATCTCCATACTTATCTGGAGTAATAACTTTGTAACATGCAAACATACTTTCATCAATTAATGTTCCGTACATTCTACCTAAATACTCTTCCCTTTTTAGACTAACAGCTTTATCTTGTGTCAAATAACTTGCCACAAGTTTTGTGCTAACGAGAATATTGGGTACAGAGAAACCAACATCGTTTATCTCGTCTACAGGATCTAACAATGTAATACATAAAAATAAATTGTCATTCTCTGTACTACTTAAAGTATGCCTTAAATAAAGTTTCAGATTATATAGTAAGAACAAGGAACAATTAAGCAGACACACTGAAAAATTTTCACGTGCAATACTTTCTTGTAAAATATTTATCCTTTCATATCTGTCTATTATTGGTACTTCCTCAGATAAATTTGAACGAAATACCATATTTGATATCTCATCCAATTGTTGACTGGTATATATGTTTTCATATATACTCTTCATCATACTTTCCAACCGTGTTCTCTTAACCATTTCCTTGTCTTGTTTGAAAACTTCGGATCACTATCGTGTATAGAACCATCTAAATTTATAACACCATCCCATTTACCCTTACCATGTGCATGCCATTGAGAATCCGGCACATTTGATTGGGGAGCATCAATTCTACTAATTTCATTTGGTCCTTGTCCTTTTTTTATTTTCTTCTGTGCATCTTTAGGTGTCCCACATTCCAGCCCAAATAGATCATCTTGTGTATTACAATCCCCCACATACCCATACAGTGTTGGGTTATTTCCGGCTAACCTTATCGGATCTTGACTGATATAATTACCAATCCTCGGGTCATAATATCTGAATCTGTTGTAATAGAGGCGAGTCTCATCGTCCTCATACTGTCCCAACTGGCGGAAAGGGATGAAGTCACGAATGCCTTTTATGTTTCGAAGGTCACCATAAATATCATAATCAGCCTGCCAAACTACGTTACCATAGCTATTGTACGCTTCCACAGGGCGCCCCATATAATCGCTGATAATCGTGTAGCGTTCACCGTTCTGTATCTTTGCCACAGGAACTAAACCCATGTGACAAGGTTCTCTACCAGCTCGTCGCCTAACATTCGGATACGGCCAAACTCGTCAATGCTATGCTGTGGACGGTCCTTCTCCTCAGACTGCCACTCCTGCACCATCACGTTGCCGTCCCAGAGATAGCGGAAGACGTGACCATTGAAAAGCTTTGCCGTGCGACGCCCCAGGGCATCATACTCGAAGCGAACAGTCTTGCCATATGGAAGCCGCACTTCCCTAAGCATACCGTTGCCATACCACTCATAGGCATAGTCACCAGTCTGCCAAACAATATGCGTGCCACTTTCCTCCGAAACCTCATGGTTCGGATGCTGTGTCAGTCCACGCCGTGGAGTCTTCAATATGAGGTTGCCCTCTACGTCATAGAGACAGTCATAATGGCGGTCACGGATATCCTGCCACCCTTGCCGTATTCCCTGTCACGGAGGATCTCCTCCTCTCTGCTCTCAATCCCATACTTATATAGTTCTTAACCAGTTTTGCTGATATCTGAAACATGTAAAAGTGCTAAACAACAAGGTTTAACACTTTAAATATACGGGGAAGAGGCTGAATAGAAAAGGGGAGAAGTTCTTTATATCTATTGACATCTGTAATTTTATCAATAAATTCATTGAGATTAGAAGCAACTTTTCTCAATTCTATGCTCCTAAAGTCAGTCATATAGATGTCCATCTCATCATCTTCTTTATTATACGAATTGATATCCCAAAATAAGTATTCACCATTATCGCTACTTGCAAATGGGTAAAGATTCTTTAGGGTTGAGAGAGAGATGTCTGCAGCAACCTCAAACCATATATCTCCATTGACTACATCTTCATAATAAGTCGAACGTATTTCATCAGACCTGATGAAGATAGAGTCTCCATGCTCTGACAATGGAATATAGATGTGAAAAAGGTCTACTGTAAGACCATATCCATATTTCGTTACGAAACGAAGGTAAGATAATGGAAATCTCCTCCCATTATTAAACCTATATGTACTTAATGCTGGTAAATCCCCAAAACACTTTTGAGAACCTATAACTTCAAGTTCGAATGTATTTTTTTATCCATGACAACATGATGTTTTCTGTCTTAATCCATTTTTTATTTCTGCATCTACAACAACATTACCTTTTTGGTCAATAGCATACATTGTTATTTTACTAGGGGTGAGGTTATCTCCATCATATACGGCTTTTACCTCTAGTAGAATCGTATCACCATTCTTGACACGCCTAGTTATTATATTCTCATATTTTGTCATTCCTGGGTGATTAGTACCATCTGTAATCGTTACAATATTCCTTGGGTCTACTCCGCTCTCTCCATGATTTTTTGCTATTAAATGTCCTCTCTGTTGGTGATATGGATGCTGACCTCCTTTCCACCCTGGTGAATCTATTCCTGCATCAGTACCCTTAGGTAAAGAGCCTGTAGAATCTAAAGATATTTCTGCCAATCCTCCAGTTGGTCGACCTAAATGGTCTAAAGAGTAATAGTCTATTGATAACCCCCAGATATCTACATTTGAGTTTCCATCCCCTACATATCCATACAGTGTTGGATTATTTCCTGCTAATCTTATCGGGTCTTGGCTGATGTAATTACCAATCCTCGGGTCATAATAGCGGAAGCGGTTGTAGTAGAGGCGAGTCTCATCGTCCTCATACTGTCCCAACTGTCGGAAAGGAATGAAGTCACGGATACCTTTTATGTTTCGAAGGTCACCATAAACATCATAGTCAGCCTGCCAAACTACGTTGCCATAACTGTTGTACGCTTCCACAGGGCGACCCATATAGTCGCTGATAATCGTGTAGCGTTCACCGTTCTGTATCTTTGCCACAGGAATGTATGAGCCTTCCTCATACACCCATGTGACAAGGTTCTCTACCGGCTCTTCGCCCTGCATACGGATGCGACCGAACTCGTCAATGCTATGCTGCGGGCGGTCCTTCTCCTCATACTGCCACTCCTGCACCATCACATTACCGTCCCAGAGGTAACGGAAGACGTGACCGTTGAAGAGCTTTGCCGTGCGATGCCCAAGGGCATCATATTCGAAGCGAACAGTCTTGCCGTATGGAAGCCGCACCTCCTACTTCATGACTGACATATTCTACTCTATCAATCACAACTCCGTTCGCCTCACTCTTTATACAAACTGATATATTCCAAGCATGGTGACTTTTAATTTTTCTGTATTATTTAAATAGAATTTTATGAAAACATTCTAAAAGTTGATTTACTTTATTATACTCAGTTTTTCCCATATCCGAATGCGCCATCAGCCCACAGAGATTAGAATAAAAACATTCCATCAAATGGAATTGATTTTTTTCTGTCACTTCTCTTAGCTTCTGAGCCATTCCTTTATATAGTTCAATTCTATTATTATTGTCAGAAATGCCTGATAGCTCTAATAAAGATTCTATTATTGTTTTCATAAACTAAATTTTACTTTTTCAGTCTTAATGATAGTTGAATTTGGTAACTCTTTGATATTTATAATACCTTGATAACCTGTTCCTTCAAGAATTTCAGTTCCGTCTTGACTAATCTGCTTAGCAGCTGTCCCTTCTCCGATCCATGTTCCAGCCTGAGGTTTAAATGTTGTGACATATTCTATCTCAACACCCCATTCTTTTAAAAGAGCTAAATCTTCCCTCAACGCTTGCTCTGATAAATATTTCTTGTTTGTTACATAATTATACTCTCTCCCTAATCTATTTGATTTACCATGATATTTGTAGAATATTTCATCACCACTAACTTGTCGCATATTTACAATTCCATCTGTGAAGTTTTTTCGGTGAAACTCGGGTATACTTGGACCTATTTTTTTACCTTTTTACATCTAAGTCCAAATACATCAGCCCAATTATTTAAATCCCCCACATACCCATACAGCGTTGGATTATTACCCATCAGTCTTATCGGGTCTTGGCTGATGTAATTACCAATTCTCGGGTCATAGTATCTGAACCTGTTGTAATAGAGGCGCGTCTCATCGTCCTCATACTGACCCAACTGGCGGAAAGGGATGAAGTCACGAATGCCTTTTATGTTTCGAAGGTCGCCATAGATATCATAGTCAGCCTGCCAAACTACATTACCATAGCTGTTGTACGCTTCCACAGGGCGCCCCATATAATCGCTGATAATCGTGTAGCGTTCACCGTTCTGTATCTTTGCCACAGGAACGTACGAGCCTTCCTCATACACCCATGTGACAAGGTTTTCTACTGGTTCTTCGCTCTGCATACGGATACGGCCAAACTCGTCAATGCTATGCTGCGGTCGGTCCTTCTCCTCATACTGCCACTCCTGCACCATCACATTACCGTCCCAAAGGTAACGGAAGACGTGACCATTGAAGAGTTTTGCCGTGCGACGCCCAAGAGCATCATACTCGAAGCGGACGGTCTTACCGTATGGAAGCCGCACCTCTTTAAGCATGCCGTTACCATACCATTCATAGGCATAGTCACCAGTCTGCCAAGCAATATGCGTGCCACTTTCCTCCGATACTTCATGGTTCGGATGCTGTGTCAGTCCGCGACATGGAGTCTTCAATATGAGGTTGCCCTCTACGTTATAAAGATAGTCATAATGCCGGTCACGGAGAATCCTACCACCCTTGCCGTACTCCCTGTCCCTGCGGTCACGACTGCGGAAGACGTTACCCACGGCATCAGGCATGCGGTAGTCGTCCGTGCTTTCCTCATAGCAGAGTTTAACCGTGAGCTACACTACTCGCAGATGTTATCAAGCAAGTTCCCTAATGAAATAGTGAGAGATTTTTTATTTAACTTTGTAAAGATAATTCTATTAAAAAGTGACAACTACGCTTTAATGTTGCGAAAGCGGTTGTTTTACAATGCAAAACCTATGCTTTTACCGTGCAAAACAGCCACTTTTGGAACGCAAACCAATAGGTTTTGTAATACACTGATGTATAACGAGTTATGAAACAGTTACGCTTGTAAAAAAATATTTACACTACTATTATCTTCTTTTCAACATTCGCGAGTTAAACGAGTTGTAAAATACTATTATAATGCACTCTCTTATCTATCTATATATATAAAATTAAATGTCAAGCTGAACTTTTTATCAAAACCATAATTCCAAAGCGTTACATATTCATCAACTATCACTAATCTTATAAGGTTCTATATAATTCAGGCTTATCGTGTGCTGTTTCAATAATCATATTCTTTAATATCCTAAATCTGATAAAAGAACAACTCCTGATATTATATCTAAATATGTTTTATACTCCAAAGGAATTTGCTGTCTGAACATTATATCTTTCTCTGGATCGACATTTTTCTTTAATTTATAGCATAAATATAACCTTTCATTTAAGTTCGGGTATATTTCTATAGTTGTTAGTTCATACGCTTTAACAGAATCATAATCTTTGACAGTTAGTTTACGGATTTCTTTCTTATAAATACCAGAAGGATGAGTATTTTTAGAATCCTCTTGTATATCTTTCTCAACTAACAAACAATTATGTAATCCTGCTGTAATAAATGTTCTTTCGTTCTTCGTTCCTTTCCAAAATGTCATTCTTTCGAACTCACCTGAAATTATCCAGAACTTAAATAATTGTCTGTAGCCTTCTAAACCATGAATGCCCTTTACATCTTTTATTTGACTTAACTTGAGGAACTGCCTTGTTACTGCATGACAAAACAATATATCATCTACAGATAATGTGTCTATATTCCACGTACCATCCTTACCATACACTTTAAAGAATATGAGGTAAGGCTTCTTTATCATTTGCCCTAAGACATAGACACCATTTCTTAATTGTATGGATATTATTTTATTTTCTTTCCAAGATATCATTTTTGTTATATATAAATTTATAAGACATCAACTACAAGTAACTTTATTCTTTTCTAAGAAGGAATCAGCAGCATCCAAATAGCTTTGCCTGTTCTTGTTGTTTTTACCTACAGGATTTTGTTTGTTGGCTACCCCTTCTTTTCCAAATTTATTCACATCCATGTCATAAAATCTTTGTTCTAATCCTCTTGCAGTATGTTTTCCGGAGATATCTTCACCCTTATATAGGACTTCAGGAGCACGCCCTCCAAATTGAGAGAAATCACCACCATATCTACGAGAAACTATTTCGCTGGCACTTAATCCGAGTTCAGAGGGAGCACTAGCATAGCCTGTGTAAGGTTTCCCATTTTTAATTCCGTGATATGTTACATGTGTCCTTCCTGCACCAGAACTTACATCTAATCCAAACATATCTTTCCAAAGATTTGGGTCAGTGACAAAAGCATACAATGTCGGATTATTTCCTGCTAATCCTATCGGGTCCTGGCTGATGTAAATGCCAATCCTCGGGTCATAATATCTGAACCAGTTGTAATACAGCCCAGTTTCCTCGTCCTCATACTGACCTAACTGGCGGAAAGGAATGAACCGCCTGCTGCCGTGGAGGTTGCGGAGGTTACCATAGATATCATAGTCTGCCTGCCAGACAATATTACCATTATCATCGTATGCTTGGACGGGACGGCCGATGTAGTCACTGACAATGCTGTAATGCCTGTCACCGACAATCTTGGCAGTTGGGACATAGCTGTCACTGTCGTAAACCCACGTGATGAGATTCTCAACTGGTTCAGGCCTGTCGAGCGTGACCTCGCCAGTCTCGGTAACACTCGTGTTCGGACGGTCAGCTTCGGTATAGTCCCACTCGTGCAGGATGACATCACCATCCCAGAGGTAGCGATATACTCGTCCGTCAAAGACCTTCTCGATGCGTCTGCCTAAAGCGTCATACCTGAACGTTATGGTTTTGCCGTCAGGCCGTGTTACACTCCTAAGCATACCATTGCCCTGCCACGTATAGGCATAGTCGCCGCTCTGCCATTGAAGGAACTCATCTCGTGCCTCCACATTACGCGATGGCTCCATCCTACGCATGGTCTTCAGCACAAGGTTGCCATGGCTGTCATAATAATATCGCCACTTCCTGTCCTCACGCAACTGTCCACCACGAGCATAACTCCTGTCCGTACGGTCGGGGCTGTCGTACACGTTACCCATTGCATCTGGGTTACGCCACTGACAACTTCCGTCACCATATACAGCCCCTAACAGAGAACCGAAGGTGTCATAGTCGTAACGGACACTTCTACCGTTTATTGTGTCAAACGTTTGTAAAAGACGAAGATTATCCCCCCAAGTATATGACTTGTCATACAGTGTTCGCCCATTATGCCGGACACGCTGATGTGCAGGACGGCCAATGCTGTCATAGTGCATCGTATTCTCTACACAGCCAGGCATCATGCGTGATGTTTCACGCCCGAACCGGTCGTATGCTATGTCCGCTTCCCAAGGCTTCCTCTTTCTTGACATACCAGCTGATATGTGGTTGACAGCGCCTTTTATATCATATCCGTAGGTAATATTTCCTTCTAATGCACTGACGATATTTGAGAGTCGAGAACGCTCATCATACTTATGCTCCACTGTACGCCCGTCTTGGGTTTCCTTTATGACCTGCCCAAAAGCATTACGCACGAACTCCGTCACGCTGTCTCTGTTGTAAGCTTTGGTGAGTCTTCCGGCCTTATCGTACTCCCAAGCCTCCCAACTACCATCGGTGTACTTGTTATAGGTAAGTCGTCCAGCTTGGTCATACTGATGATGCACAGCCGTACCATCAGGTAGCTGTGTAGTAATCACCGTGCCGTCAAGGTCACGGATATAATGGCGTTCCGCTCCGTCGAAGCCCCTTTCACAAATCACCTCACCATTAAGGTCACGTTCAAAGAAGTATCGTTCACCGTGTTCGTTCTCGACAAACTTCAGTTGGTCATAGGAATCATACTCATAGTTCAGCGCACTGACCATGCGCATGCTGCTCGTCCGACGTGTCTGACGGCGCAGGTTACCCATAGGAGTGTACTCCATAGTCCACACCTCATTGCCACTGGTAACTTCAACAGGCAGGTCGTAGGCATCGTAGGAGATGCGCATCACGCTCTGTCCAGGAGTTGCGTAGCGAGTAACACGGCCAAGTCGGTCACGTTGCCATTCTGTACTATTCCCATCCGCATGCCTGTGTTTCAGAGTCGTGCAGAGCCATTATGCACGCATGAGTTTTATGTTTTATTTGATTCCAAGAAGGACATACATGTCATTTCTTGCCTTTTCTACAGCAGGTGAGGGACGGAAATTATTAGCCTTTATGTAGGGAACGAATACGCTCAGAATCTTGTCGTCAATGAAGTCGATGGATTTCCCCTGCGTGTGACGGTAATGGATGAGAGCAAGGATCTCTGTGGGGAAAACTCGCTGTGAAGCGAAAGTAAACTCGCTCCTTACGAAGCTGTCGTTGTTGGATTGTTTGACATGGTATTCCAGCATGTCCGACAGCAGAGTCTTGACCTTCTCTTCATCGTCAGAAAGGATGTTGTCCATGCAATCCTGATAAAGTGGTGTCAGCGGCTTGGTGATGTATGGAGTCCACAAGTCGTGGTTCTTACCACCCGTATAGATGTCATATAACAAGAATGCTTCTTGGAGTGTTGTGTCCTGATAATTTACACTATACTCCATAGCTATATATTCCTTTATTAAATTTATCATGGAATGGAACATGATATCCCTCTCTTTTTCTTCACCAAACATAAGGATTCCTAAAAAGAGAGAAGATGCACCAACCAGCATATAGCGAAACTTCTTTTCTGGGTCATGGGTGTACATTGTGCAAACCATATATTCCAGCATAAAGGAATCGATAATGCCAGTAAAGTCCTCTTGGTTGGGATTATGCCAGAAAGGGTAAAAGTGCATGCCAAAGTAATCTCCAAATACTGTGTCGTGCGTAATGTAATTATCAAAATCAATAGACATATTTGAAAGAAATTCTATCATGAATTCATCATCGTCTAGCACATAGTTCTTGAATTTTTTCAGTTCCTTTTCCACAAGTCGATCAAATACTTTCTTTTTCATTAATGATGTCCTCCTGTTTTTAGTCTTTCCCTTGCCTTATTTCTTTAATTTCTTTAAGGGTATGTGTGTAATGTTTCTTATTGGGATAGAAGTTCACCACTTCTAATGACTGAGACTTTAACAATGGACTCATATTTCCGTCCTTGCAATTCCAGAAGTTTATTTTCTTCAGATGAGGCATGGATTCCACAAAATCAATCGAGTCCAGTTTGTCAATGAATAAATCCTCAATATGAGAGTTGCCTTTGAGAACCGAGAAGTTTTCAAGTCTCCTGCATCCTTCAATCTGCAAACTTTCTAAACTGGACACTTCATTGATTTGATGTATATCTTCAAGTTTATTATTCCTAGCAAGACAAAGCTTTCTAATTGAAAGTCTTTCTACACCATACAAACTCTGAATTTGTGAACTATAAATATGTAATATTTCAAGATTTCGCAATGCCGAAAGAAGTAATAAGTCTGGAAAAGGATACTTACAAATTACCAAAGAAGTCAAAGAATAAGCCTTATCTAAATTAGTCAACCCATTCCAATAATCACTTCCTAAATGTTGGAGTTTTGTAAATCTAGAGATATCGAACGTGAACTTCTGTTTATCTTGAAAATACACCTTTCTCATTTCTTTGAGATTGTAAATGGATTCAAAATTGATAACGTTTCCAATATCTTGAATGAAAGATATGACTTGCAACGTTTCAGACAATTTGTCAAGTTCCTTGAAGTCAACAATAATATCTTTTGCTTGGCTACCAATTAAATGTATTTGTCGTATCTTAATTTGAGCAGCATACTTAATACCTTCTTGGAAATCTTCCACATGAATTGTTAAATAATTGCCATCCAAATTTTCTCGAATAGTTTTATCTAGTGACATTGCTTTACTTTCGTTTTTTGTTTGTTATTTTTGTTTTGTTGGTTGAATTGTTTTTCAAAATCATCCGCCTTTTGCATAATCTCATCGTATAATGTTTTATCATTAATCTTAGCATCCTCAAGAAGTTTCTTACCTGGTGAGTTAATTGCATTTGCGAAGTCTTCATTCTTAACAGCATCCTTTCTTCTCATAAGCTCAGCTTCGACCATGAAACCTGTTTTATTGTCTCCATAATCTATATGTAGGCTTTGTGTTGCTTTATCTTTACCACCAATTCGTTGTTTCATGGAAGTATTCATTCTAGCCTCGTTACCTTTCCCGATGTACCAATTCTTTCCATCTGTAAACATATAAGTCCCTGTAAGTCCTAAAATGTCCACGAATACATTTGGATCTTCAACATACCCATACAATGTAGGATTGTCTCCCAGTAGTCCTATCGGATCCTGGCTAATATAAGTTCCTGTATTCGGTTCGTAATAGCGGAAGCGGTTGTAGTACAGCCCCGTCTCAACGTCCTCATACTGACCCTGGTACTTAAACGGAATGAAGGAGGAATTATTGTTGCCCTTCCTTCTCTTTCTGCCGAAGATGTCAAGTTCCTGCTCCCAAACCTTGTTGCCGTTATTGTCAAATGCCTGCAGGGGAGTGCCGAGGTAGTCAGACACGATGGAGAAGCTCTCGCCGTTGGCAGCGAGCTTGGCAGCAGGAATGAACGTGTCCTGCTCGAAGAGCCAGGTTGTGATGTCTGCCTCTTCAGTATCAGACGAAACCTCCTGCCACTCATGCAAAGGTACATTGCCATCCCACACGAAGTGAGTAGCGACACCCTCATAGGTCTTCTCGGTTCGTCTGCCCAGCGCATCGTATGCGAATGACACTTCCTTGCCGTCAGGACGGACAACCCTCGACAGCATACCGTCACTCTGCCAATCATAACGCCAGCCTGCACCAAAGGCACGGAAGGTTATGCCGAGCTCCTCCTCCAGATGTGCCTTCTGTACGCCGAGCGGAACGGACACGCCAGCCCAGTCCAGCGTTCTGAACTCCTTGAAAACGAGGTTGCCCTCGCAGTCATAGTGATAGAAGTAGTCACGGTCTTCCGCCAGCCGGCTGCCCACACCGTACTTACGGTCATCCTTCTCACGTGTCTCAAAGAGATTGCCGATACGGTCAGGAATACGGTAGATGCGCTCAACGTCATTCCCCTGCTTGTACTCTGCAGAAAGGAGATTGTCGAACTCATCATAGTCATAGCGTACCCGGCGCCCCGTAAGACCGTCCTCGGTTGCATGAAGATGGTTGCCGATGCCCCAGGTATAGCTGCGACGGAACTGTTCGACATTGCGTGCACCCACCGACTTGTAGGTCTCACGTCCAAGGCTGTCATGATGTGTCTTTACATGCACTCCGCCTGTAAGTTCACGCTCCGTCTCCAGTCCTACCCTGTCACGCTGCCATCTGGCTGACCATCCTCCGCTGTTCATCTCACTGAGATTGCCATCCTTATCGTGGGAATAGTCAATACTTGCACCAAGACTGCTCTCGGTGTGCACGTGGCGTCCTGTACGGTCATACTTGCGCATGATGCAGTGCCCGCCCTGTGTCTCTTTTCACTATCCGCCCTCCAAGGTCGTGCTTGAAGGCTACTTTTATTTCCTTGTTCTCAGCACGCAGTAGCCGCCCATCCTCGTCATAAGCAAAGCGGCTTGTTCGACCGTCATGCTGTGTTTCCTGCAGGA
>NZ_JH114143.1:105364-107803 GCF_000224595.1 Prevotella sp. C561
TGCACTCCGCCTCGTAAGTTCACGCTCCGTCTCCACGTCCTACCCTGTCACGCTGCCATCTGGCTGACCATCCTCCGCTGTTCATCTCACTGAGATTGCCATCCTTATCGTGGGAATAGTCAATACTTGCACCAAGACTGCTCTCGGTGTGCACGTGGCGTCCTGTACGGTCATACTTGCGCATGATGCAGTGCCCGCCCTGTGTCTCTTTCACTATCCGCCCTCCAAGGTCGTGCTTGAAGGCTACTTTTATTTCCTTGTTCTCAGCACGCAGTAGCCGCCCATCCTCGTCATAAGCAAAGCGGCTTGTTCGACCGTCATGCTGTGTTTCCTGCAGGATATTGCCCACACCGTCATACTCATAGTCAGTCTGTCTTCCCTCGGGACGTACAACCCGTATCACCCTGCCAGCACCATCACGAAGGTACTTTCGCTGCAGACCGTCAAAGCCAGTCTCTTCCACGACACGACCGAGTCCGTCAAGACGGAAGGAATAGCATTCACCGCCCTCGTTGATAATTTCACGCAGCTGCAGCTCACCGTCATAACGGAAACGCACATGATGGTCGAGCTGACGCCTACCGATGAGCGTTCCCAGTGGCCCATACTCGAACTCCACCTTGCGCAGCCGATCAGAAGCTACGATAAGGTTGCCCGATGTATCATAGGAGAACTCGTGCACATTGCCATCTGGTTCATGCAGGCGTATCAGATTGTCAGCATCATCATAGCTGTAGGAAGTCACGTTGCCCTTGACGTCCGTTGCCTTGACAAGTCTTCCACGCTCATCATACTCCCATGTACGGTGAATGCCATTTGGGAAGACAAGCTGCTGGAGTTCCTGCCGATTGTTGAACTTCAACGTGTAGATGCGTCCCTCCATGTCAGTAATAGTCTTCAGTGCGCCTCCCTCATAGGTATAACTAAAACTGTTACCGTCTGGCAATGTACGTTTAATCACACGGTCATACTCATCATATTCCCATGACGTTCTACGCCCAGTACTGGTAATAACGGACGTAAGGTTCCGACGTCCGTCGTAGGCAAGTCTTGTCTTCGACCCGTTTTCATCCGTCATCTCTACAGGAAGACCGAAGTTGTTGAATACGGTACGACGACTGTAGCCTTCGGGGTTTACTACAACATCCAACTCCTTGAACTCATTGTAATGCTGGCGAGTAATACCGCCGTTGGCGTCTACTATCTTGTAAATCAGCTTATTGTCGTGATAGTAGTATTCCGTTGTGTGCCCCAGTCCATTAGTAGTCCGTGTAAAGCCATCACCATACTCAATATGGTATTCCATTACGCCGTCGTCACCCCAAGTATGAATACAACGTGAGGCTTCCCCTTCACCGTCGTATTCCCAGTGAAAGCTCATACCTGACTGGTTGGTGAGCTTGACCAGCTGGTGACCGACATAATAAAAGAATTTCCTCGTACCAAAAGAATCCTCCGTGGAGATCATATTACCTGATGAATCATAGTGGTAGCCCACAAGAGGAATGTCCTTGCCATCCGCTCGTCTGAAAATTTTCTCTACACGTCCTTGACAATCAGTATTTACATAGAGAGTCTCACCACGTGAATCAACGATTTCCTTCAGCGCCCCCTTTGTTGTATAACGGAAAAGAATCTTAAAGCCGTCTGCCGTAGAAATTTCTGTAAGCATTCGAAATCCACCGGCACGTTGAACGCTCGCAAAATGATAGTACACTCCCTCGTCATCATTATAGATGGTGTAACCGTCTTCCGTGTGCTTCCATTCCAGATGTTCCTTCCGGTCATAGAAACTCTCACCTGTTTGCAAGTATGGGCATCCTGTTTCTCGTCCGGTAGGATGGCGGAATATCATACCAAGGCCAGCCTCTTCTCGTATGCTCATATTATAACTATGGTGCCAGTTGTAGCCAAGAGCTCCTGGTACATCCACATCACTGTAATAAGTTCGTTCCCATACCAATGGAATCGGACCAGACAATTCAAAGTCAGTATTAGTATGGTATACACGCCCCGTGGCGGCGTCTACTGGCTCACCGAAAAGGCAGCAGTTCATTTTTTTATTTATCTTCCCCAGAGGAGTCTTCTCAAATGCTTCTGAGAGTTTCTGATAGGCCTTGGTTTTGGTCAGACACTTAAGTCCCATTTTCATTGCCAATTGAAAAAGGTCTATCGTTGGTGGACCACCTACAAGGACCGGATTACCACCTGAGGTTATAATGGAAAGTAGCTGCGTGGGCAGGAAGCGTGAGACACTTGGCTTCTTGAACTTTCCCGGATGAAGTCTCGGAGGCGGTGCAAAACCAAAGGTGCTACATGAAAGGGCTGGATGGAACTGCGTTGAACAAGGACCTCCGTCTGCAAGTACCGTAGAGCTTCCCATCCACATCTCGGCATCAGCAAAAGGAGACGTGACAGGAAAAATGTGTATGACAACAG
>NZ_JH114143.1:107823-123274 GCF_000224595.1 Prevotella sp. C561
GGTCAGACACTTAAGTCCCATTTTCATTGCCAATTGAAAAAGGTCTATCGTTGGTGGACCACCTACAAGGACCGGATTACCACCTGAGGTTATAATGGAAAGTAGCTGCGTGGGCAGGAAGCGTGAGACACTTGGCTTCTTGAACTTTCCCGGATGAAGTCTCGGAGGCGGTGCAAAACCAAAGGTGCTACATGAAAGGGCTGGATGGAACTGCGTTGAACAAGGACCTCCGTCTGCAAGTACCGTAGAGCTTCCCATCCACATCTCGGCATCAGCAAAAGGAGACGTGACAGGAAAAATGTGTATGACAACAGCAGGCAACTGTATCATTGAGATTCCCGCTTGAGCTATCCAACGTCCATGTACTTTTACAGACGGTGCCATACCTTTCAATATTGAAACAGCAATGGCTCCAAGCCCACTCTCTGGTGATGGAAGCGCAGGTGCTACGAATGACATGATTTCGGACATAAGGTCAAATACCATCGCGCAGGCTGGTACCGGAAGGGCTGGTGACGGAGGCCAAGTTGTCGCATGTATGTCTACACCTAAAGCTAAGTCAAAATACTTAGCTACAGGCATGCCAGGCATGCTGGGCAGAACACTTGCCAGATCCTTCTGCAAGTTATTTATCGAGTCTTTTGCCTTACCGAAAAGAAGTGCGTCTTGTCATTTGGGTGATGCCGAACGGTAAGCACAAGCTTTTCTTCTCCACAAAGACATCCATGTCAGGTGAGGAAGTGTTGCGCACATACCGCTCAAGATTCCAAATCGAGTTTTGCTTCCGCGATGCCAAGCAGTATACCGGACTCGCGCATTGCCAGGCAAGGCACAAGAATCAGCTGGACTTCTCCTACAACACATCATTTGCATCACAGAATGTAGCAAAGGTGATGATGAAGGAAAACGGGCTACCGTATTCCATGGCATCTTTCAAGGAGCGCATGGCGAGCACATACATTGCAAAATTAATTTTCGACAGGTGTGGGAGCATACCGAACCGAAAGTTAATTAGTCATACTATCAAAGAACTCTTTGGCTGGCAGAGGAAAACTGCGTAGCAATTATCTCAAATTTTAACGAACTATTGTATATTAAGAATTCAATTTAATTAAGACATTCTTGTACTTTTCCCTATATATATCGTCTGACAAAAGATATTCATTAGCAACTTTGTTTGCACTTTCTAATTTATTTTGTAGATAATACATGGCTATAGCAAGTAGAGCTACAACGTCATTACTATTTGAGAAAAAGTAAGTCTTACGATTTTCAAAATCATCAAGGATATCATGCACAGTACTTCTGTTATTCAAGAATGGAATTATTTTTTCAATGATAAGGGGCTTAATCTCTTTTTCAATAAGTATATTCATATCTTCGATAGAAGTGGGACGCCATTCTATAGCTTTTGACCCAGAAATTAAACCTGCATTAACGTTTAAAACTGTATCTATAGCATCAAATTTATTATTAACCCCTTTTAGACTTGTTGCTACTTTAGTTATTTCATTTGAATCAAGGCGAATCATAATGCTTATATGTACTATACTTTTATCGTCCTGGTATTTGGAGGGAGTTAAGAAGAATAGGATTGATTGAACAAAATCGTCCTTACTTCTTTGAAATTTTAGAGAACCATGTCTCCATTTAAAACCATAGCTGGAAAGTTGATCTGCCAAAACATTCTCTACGCCTGTTTTAAAGAAAAATTTTAATTCTTTTGCTTCCATTGTTATTTACACATTACGTTATTTATTGTCAATACTTCTTGTACCTCTCGTCCTTTAAATTTACCAACACCTTTAGCCGGAGTAGCTTTGCTTACTCCTTCATCAAATAATCTTTGGGCTTTCGTCTTGGTTGCTGTATTAGATTTTACCTCAACTCTAACGATAGTTCCATCAGACTTTTTAAATACTATATCATACCTCCGTAATTGACCATTTGAATTTCGTACAGATAGTTCATCCCCTAAATGAGTCCATTTTTTATTAGAGAGTTGGGTTCGAACTTGGTCAACAGCTCCTTGTCCTGAAATACCACCCCCTTGTGGAGATGCAAATTTACCATCAGGAGTACGCCATCCATTATTCCATCCAACCTCATTTAACCCTAAAACGTCAGTCCAAGTATTTGTATCCCCCACATACCCATACAGTGTCGGATTATTTCCCGCTAACCTTATCGGGTCTTGGCTGATGTAGTTACCAATCCTCGGGTCGTAGTAGCGGAACCTGTTGTAGTAGAGGCGAGTTTCATCGTCCTCATACTGTCCTAATTGGCGGAAAGGGATGAAGTCACGGATGCCTTTTATATTTCGGAGGTCACCATAGATATCGTAATCGGCCTGCCAGACAACGTTACCATAACTGTTGTACGCTTCCACTGGGCGACCCATATAGTCGCTGATAATCGTATAGCGTTCACCATTCTGCAGCTTTGCCACAGGGACGTACGAGCCTTTCTCGTATACCCACGTGACAAGGTTCTCTACTGGCTCATCGCCTAACATTCGGATGCGACCGAACTCGTCGATGCTATGTTGCGAACAGTCTTACGGTAAGAATCTCGTACCTCCTACGGTAAGACTCTCGTATTCTGTTCTATCATTTACAACACCGTTCGTCTGACTCTTCATACATCCCAACATATTCCAAGCATAGTGATTTACAATCTTCCTTGTATTATTTAACTAGGATGTTATGAAAATGTTCTAATAGTTGATTTACTTTCTTATACTCAGTTCTTCCCATTTCCGAATGCGCCATCAGTCCACAGAGATTAGAATAAAAACATTCCATCAAATGGAATTGAACTTCTTTCGTCGCATCTCTTAGCTTCTGAGCCATTCCTTTATATAGTTTTATTCTATTATTATTGTCAGAAATATCTGCCAGTTCTAACAAAGATTCTATTATTGTTTTCATAAATTAAAATTTACTTTTTCTGTCTTTATGATAGTTGAATTTGGTAACTCTTTAATATTTATAATACCTTGATATCCTCCTCCTTCAAGAATTTCAGTTCCGTCTTGACTAATCTGCTTAGCAGCTGTCCCTTCTCCTATCCATGTTCCTACTTGAGGTCTAAATGTTGTGACATATTCTATATCAACTCCCCATTCTTTTAGAAGAGCTAAATCTTCCCTCAACGCTTGCTCTGATAAATATTTTTTGTTTGTTACATAATTATATTCTTTTCCCAATCTGTTTGATTTACCATGATATTTGTAAAATATTTCATCACCATTAACTTGTCGCATATTTACAACTCCATCTGTGAAATTTTTTCGATGAAACTCGGGTATATTTGGACCTACTTTCTTTACCTTTTTACATCTAAGACCAAACACATCAGCCCACATATTCAAATCCTCCACATACCCATACAGCGTAGGATTATTACCCATCAGTCTTATCGGGTCTTGGCTTATGTAATTACCAATTCTCGGGTCGTAATATCTGAACCTGTTGTAGTAGAGGCGAGTCTCATCATCCTCGTACTGTCCCAACTGGTGGAAGGGGATGAAGTCACGGATGCCTTTGCGGTTGCGAAGGTCACCATAGATGTCATAGTCGGCCTGCCAGACAACAGTACCATAGCTGTCATACGTTTCCACAGGGCGACCCATATAATCGCTGATGATCGTGTAGCGTTCACCGTTCTGCAGCTTTGCCACAGGAACGTACGAGCCTTCCTCATATACCTACGTGACAAGGTTCTCTACCGGCTCTTTGCCTAACATTCGGATGCGCCCGAACTCGTCAATGCTATGCTGCGGGCGGTCCTTCTCCTCAATATATTGTTACACTATCTTTCTTCTTTTGATAATAACAAATTAAACATTGTAGAACTATTCCATACCATAGAATATTTATTAAGGATTTGCAATATTCTAATCCATAGATTAATGATATCTGCTCTATATTTACTTACATAAAAGCATGTTCTTTACTAATACTGTCTTTTCTAATGATATTATTTTCCATAAACTTTATACTAAATCAATAGAGCAAGCAGTATACTTGATATATCATCGACTCTGTGTTAATTTACCAAAAGTCCTTGTTTTCATATCAAAAGGAATAGAGTAATCATCATTTCTTATATTTAAATGAAAGATAAACTCAGAATCCTGACAAATAACCCCTTCAACTAAACATATTTTTTGAATATGTGAAAAGAGAAGTTCTCTTAAATCACTAATAATAAACTCATTTTTTGCATTTATTATATATGCTCTATTTAACTCCTCTGAATAAGGAGCTTCTACTACGGCAATGGTATTATATTTTTTTGAATAATCAGCCCTTAACCTATTTACAAGATTCTCTCTTTTATATGTTTTACCTTGAAAAGACCAAATTATTCCTTTGGGAGTTCTATCTAATATATTCGGATGTTCATTTAGAGCATCTGCATAAAGATAAAGAAAATTAACTATTTGTTCCATTTTATGTGCATCCTTTTAGTTTGTCATTAAATGTTTCAATATGACCATTATCAAGTAATCTTGGTTCACCTATGGGTTCAAGAGCTTTCTTGTTAAAAATTTGTACTTGTACTCCTCCTCCAGGGTATACCTTACCTTTGTACTCTTGTGGACCTACAATACCTATCTGTACTCTTTCTCCTTCTGGTATATGAAATCTCTGAACATGAGTTATCTTTGATTTAAACTCAGGTGTAACAGCTAGTTGTTCACGTACAAAATCTACATTACCTATATGCTGAGTTGTTCCCCAACTACCAGGGCCATACTTTGTGTAAACATCGATATCAATAGCCATATCTATATCCATCCCTCCCTTAGGAACTATTATAGAGTAGATAGTTTCTCCTTCTTTCCATGGATTAGTGCCATTAGGACATGGTAATGCTAATGATAAGCCTAGTACGTCTATCTCTATGTTACAATCCCCCACATACCCATACAGCGTCGGATTTTCACCTGCCAACCTTATCGGGTCTTGACTGATGTTATTACCAATCCTCGGGTCGTAATAGCGGAACTACATACGTTTCCAATCATAAAAATAACAACACTGACAAAAGCGGGACTGCTCACTCTCTTTTAAGATAAACAACCCTGTTGGGAATAAAAACAGTTGCCTCATCTCCAATAGTTTCAAACACCCACAAACCTTGCCAATGTTTATCTTTCCAACAATGTTTCTTGAGTTTTCTGAATAAGGATAGCACCTCTTTCTTAAACTCAGGAAACTCATTACCTGCAAAATAGACTAAACGTCCCCCCACATAGACTTTTTCATCTCTGATTTTTGAAGGAGTATATTCAACCACAGGACTGACATACGTACTTACAAATCTGTCTTCATCTTCTATTATATGCTTCTTCTCTCTATTTGATGTAAACAATATCCTTTTATCCATAAAGGATATAAAATCTGTTATACTTTCAATGGAATAATCTTGGATATCCTTATTATTTCCCCAATAAGTTCTTACATAAAGAGAGCCAAAGTAGTCTAAGACTTCCTTTCTTATAATTCGCTCTCCTTCTTCATCTGCAAAGTAATTGAATTGTATTGAGCTCATAATTAACTACAACCGCTATATCTATACCTTTTACTTGGTTCTTTCCAATTGTCAGCTTTATCAGGGTCTATAAGTGTTACACGTTGTTTCTTATCGTGGAAAACTATTCTAACATCATCACCTAAAGCCTCCCTGATATCCATAATCGCACCTCGTTCTCTAGAAGATGGTCTGAAACCTCCACGAGAACGCATGTCTCCGATTTGATGTACTTCTATTATATCTCCAATATCATTTCTTACTACCACATCACCAAATCTTGATCGTCCATTTTTTAATATTATTTGTCCTTCTGTTTCTACATTCTTGCCTAAATTTCCTAAATCTTTTTCTTATTGGTCTTGAATGCTTCTATGTATAGTACCGCCACGACCGCTTAGACCAAATAGATCTAACCGACTGTTCGAATCCCCCACATACCCATACAGTGTCGGGTTATTTCCCGCTAACCTTATCGGGTCCTGACAGATATAATTACCAATCCTCGAGTCGTAATAGCGGAAGCGGTTGTAATACAGCCCAATCTCCTCGTCCTCATACTGTCCTAACTGGCGGAAAGGAATGAACTGCCTGCTGCCGTGGAGGTTACGGAGATTACCATAGATATCATAGTCTGCCTGCCATACAATATTACCTTTATCATCGTATGCCTGGACAGGACGACCAATGTAGTCGCTGATGATGCTGTAATGCTTGTCACCAAGCATCTTGGCTGTAGGGACATAGCTGTCACTGTCGTAAACCCACGTGATGAGATTCTCAACTGGTTCAGGCCTGTCGAGTGTGATCTCGCCAGTCTCGGTAACAACCGTATTCGGACGGTCAGTCTCGGCATACTCCCACTCATGTAGGATGACATCACCATCCCAGAGGTAGCGATATACACGTCCGTCAAAGACCTTCTCAATGCGTCTGCCTAAGGCGTCATACCTGAACGTTATGATTTTTCCGTCCGGTCGTGTTACACTCCTAAGCATACCATTGCCCTGCCACGTATAGGCATAGTCACCGCTCTGCCATGCAAGGAACTCATCCCGTGCCTCCGCATTATGCGATGGTTCCATCCTGCGCATGGTCTTCAGCACAAGATTGCCATGGCTGTCATAATAATACCGCCACTTCTTGTCCTCACGCAACTGTCCACCACGACCATAGATCCTGTCCGTTCGGTCGGCACTATCATACACGTTACCCATTGCATCAGGGTTACGCCACTGACGACTTCCGTCACCATATACAGCCCCTGACAGAGATCCGAAGGTATCATAATCGTAACGGATACTTCTGCGGTTTATTGTGTCAAGCGTCTGCAGAAGACGAAGATTATCACCCCAAAGGTATGACTTATCGAACAGTGTTCGCCCATTATGCCGGACACGTTGATGCGCAGGACGGCCAATATGATCATATTGCATAGTATTCTCTACACAACCAGACATTATGCGTGAAGTTTCACGCCCGAACCTATCGTATGCTATATTCGCTTCCCAAGGCTTCTTCTTTCCTGACATACCAGCTGATATGTGGTTGACAGTGCCTTTTATATCATATCCGTAGGTAATACTTCCTCCTAAGGCACTGACGATATTTGAAAGTCGGGAACGCTCATCATACTTATGCTCCACTGTACACCCGTCCTGGATTTCCTTTATGACCTGCCCCAAAGCATTACGCACGAACTCCGTCACGCTGTCTCTGTTGTACGCTTTGGTGAGCCGTCCTGCCTTATCGTACTCCCAAGCCTCCCAGCTACCATCGGTATACTTGTTATAGGTAAGTCGTCCGGCTTGGTCATGCTGATGATGCACAGCCGTACCATCAGGTAGCTGTGTAGTAATCACCGTGCCGTCAAGGTCACGGATATAGTGGCGTTCCGCTCCGTCGAAGCCCCTTTCACAGATGACCTCGCCATTAAGGTCACGTTCAAAGAAGTATCGTTCACCGTGTTCGTTCTCGACAAACTTCAGTTGGTCATAGGAATCATACTCATAGTTCAGCGCACTGACCATGCGCATACTGCTCGTCCGACGTGTCTGACGGCGCAGGTTACCCATAGGAGTGTACTCCATAGTCCACACTTCATTGCCACTGGTAACTTCAATAGGCAGGTCGTAGGCATCGTAGGAGATGCGCATCACGCTCTGTCCAGGAGTTGCGTAGCGAGTAACACGGCCGAGCCGGTCACGCTGCCATTCTGTACTATTCCCATCCGCATGCCTGCGCTTCAGTGGACGGCCATAGTCATCGTAAGCGAATGTTTCACAAACGCCATGCCCATCTGTAATATTTGAGATTAATCCTAAAGTGTCATATTGTAGAACAGCACGTAGTTCTTCACCATACTCAATAGCAGAAGGCTGCTGCTTATCCTTCTCGTATGTATAGGTTACAACTGTACCATCCGCTTCCTTATGTTTCAGCAACAATGCTGTCTCTTTATCATAGACCCATTCTTCTCTATTCCTAGCAGCATCCGTACGTGCTATTAGGCGATTATGGTCATCATACTCATAAACAGTCTCAGCTCCGTCAGCAGCCGTCAATCTTATAAGGTTACCGCGGGCATCATAATCATATCCTACGACCTTACCCTCTGGTGTACCTACCAATGTTCGCTCATGCCAAGAATTATAACCATACCAGCTTTCACCACCCATGGCATCCACCTTCTTATATACAAGGTTGTTTCCGTCATAATAATACTGTTCCGTAGCCCCTGTGGCAGAGTATCTTACTTCGTTATATCCGTCATGGTAAGATATATATCCTTCCTGTATACCACCTTCACCAGTAGTATGGATAACACGTCCTTCAGTGTCATACTCCCATGTATACGTCATATTGTTGCGGTTACGACGTAGAACGACTCTATTGGTATCATCATATTCAAACTCAATACTCTTACCAAATCGATCACGTACACGTATGAGATTACTCTTTTCATCATAGTCGTATGCCACCAATTGGTCTATGACATCGCCATGTTTATACATTGCTGAACGGATAAGACCTCGTTCCTCATCCTGTCCAAAGATTATAAGACGTCCAAGGTGATCCTTAATAGTAGAAAGCAAGTGCTTACGCCCACTATAATCCAACAATAGGAAACCACCTCCCACATAGTCTATCCTTTCAGCAAGATATATTGTGCCGTACTCCTCGTCAGAGAAGGCACGATAGGTGCGCATTCCGTCTCCGTCCTCACAACCCACTTGGACTTGCCTGTTGAATCCGCCAAGAGCTTATAAACATTAAAAAGCCATATCTACGCATTTAACGGAAGAACCCTTTAAAAAGCATTCAGTATGACAAATATGATTTACAAGTTTTTAAACTATGATAAAAAGCTCTACATTTATTTAATTCTCTTGGAATAAATACCTATAGAAGAGTTCTAATTCCTGTGTATCCTGACCTAAAGCTTTCATTCTATTATAGATTTCTTTATATTTTGTTTCAACTCCCTTTACATTATTAAACTTCTTTAATAAACACATTGCAACATAATCAGTATGCTTTATTAAATATGCATCATTATCAACCAGTGTAAACCAGCTCTTTGCATAATCCACACTTTGTAATAATTCTGTCTGCCAATTATCCTTTTCCTCCAATTTCTCAAAATTAGAAAACCAAATAGAGAATTTTGCATTAAATTCGTTCAAAGTTTGTTCGTCTTCCTTAAAAAATCTCCAGTCTGTCAATCCATAAATATCTTTGTTAGTAGTTCTTCCTTTGACAATGCCATCTATTACTTTGTCAGTGAAATTAGTTGGATATTTTATAATAGGATCCTTCAATACTTTTTTTAGAACATTATTCACATCAGTGGAAAGACTTCTGTTTTGTAACTTAAGTCTAAGATGCAATGAAAAATATGTCTTTGATTTTGTCACACAAATCTCATAAATATATAAACTGTCTCCCTTTTTTTCTCAAACTTGTTTGGAACTTTCAATTTAAACCCATCTTGCTCGAAAGCATCTCGAATCGTATTTACTATTTGGCTTATGACATTTTTCTTTTCCATATTCTTTACATATTAATTTCCCATAATGGAACGTTTCGGACACTTGACGTAACATTTGAAGTCTTCATATCCGCTAATGGTTTACCATTCATATCTAAGGGGGCGTTCTTTCCGAAAACTCCACCTCCGGAATTTATCAAAATATCTTTCTTTATTTGCGAAGTACTCCTAACAGCACCTCCTGATTTAATCTCTACATTTATAATTTTACCAGTCTTCTTGCTCTGGATAAGAACATCGGAATATCTTCCTCTCCCTATTCCTGGCGTTTTAATATACACTTGTCGTCCCAAAACAATAACATCTGAATTATGTAGCAAATCATTGTATATTTTGTCTTCAGCTAATGTGCCTTGCTTTTTATTTGCCTTGCAGTCTAATCCAAATAAGTCAAAAAACTTATTACAGTCTTCCACATACCCATACAGCGTAGGGTTTCCTCCTGCCAACCTTATCGGGTCTTGGCTGATATAATTACCAATCTTTGGATTGTAATACCTGAACCGGTTGTAATACAGTCCTGTCTCCTCGTCCTCGTACTGTCCTAACTGGCGGAAAGGAATGAACTGCCTGCTGCCGTGAAGGTTACGGAGATTACCATAGATGTCATAGTCTGCCTGCCAGACAACATTACCTTTATCATCGTATGCCTGGACGGGACGGCCGATGTAGTCGCTGATGATGCTGTAATGCCTGTCACCAACTATCTTGGCTGTAGGGACATAACTGTCACTGTCGTAAACCCACGTGATGAGATTCTCAACTGGTTCTGGCCTGTCAAGTGTGACCTCACCAGTCTCGGTAACAACCGTGTTCGGACGGTCAGCCTCAGCATAGTCCCACTCGTGCAGGATGACATCACCATCCCAAAGATAGCGATACACACGTCCGTCAAAGACCTTCTCAATGCGTCTGCCTAAAGCATCATACCTGAACGTAACGGTCTTGCCGTCCGGTCGTGTTACACTCCTAAGCATACCATTGCCCTGCCATGTATAGGCATAGTCGCCGCTCTGCCATTGAAGGAACTCATCTCGTGCCTCCACATTACGCGATGGCTCCATCCTACGCATGGTCTTCAGCACAAGGTTGCCATGGCTGTCATAATAATATCGCCACTTCCTGTCCTCACGCAACTGTCCACCACGAGCATAACTCCTGTCCGTACGGTCGGGGCTGTCGTACACGTTACCCATTACATCCGGGTTACGCCACTGACTGCTGCCGTCACCATACACAGCCCCTGACAGAGAACCGAAGGTATCATAATCGTAACGGACACTTCTACCGTTTATTGTGTCAAATGTTCGTAAAAGACGAAGATTATCACCCCAAGTATATGACTTGTCATACAGCGTTTGACCATTGTGACGGATACGCTGATGTGTAGGGCGGCCAATGCTGTCATAGTGCATAGTATTCTCTACACAGCCAGGCATCATACGTGATGTTTCACGCCCGAACCTATCGTATGCTATATTCGCTTCCCAAGGATTCCTCTTTCCTGACATACCAGCTGATATGTGGTTGACAGAGCCTTTTGCATCATATCCGTAGGTAATATTCCCCCCTAATGCACTTACTATATTTGAGAGTCGGGAACGCTCATCATACTTATGCTCCACTGTACGCCCGTCCTGCGTTTCCTTTATGACCTGCCCCAAGGCATTACGCACGAACTCCGTCACGCTGTCTCTGTTGTACGCTTTGGTGAGTCTTCCGGCCTTATCGTACTCCCAAGCCTCCCAACTACCATCGGTGTACTTGTTATAGGTAAGTCGTCCGGCCTGGTCATGCTGATGATGCACAGCCGTACCATCAGGTAGCTGTGTAGTAATCACCGTACCGTCAAGGTCACGGATATAGTGGCGTTCCACTCCGTCGAAGCCCCTCTCACAGATGACCTCGCCATTAAGGTCACGTTCAAAGAAGTAGCGTTCACCATGTTCGTTCTCGACAAACTTCAGTTGGTCATAGGAATCATACTCATAGTTCAGCGCACTGACCATGCGCATGCTGCTCGTCCGTCGTGTCTGACGGCGCAGGTTACCCATAGGAGTGTACTCCATAGTCCACACTTCATTGCCACTGGTAACTTCGACGGGCAGGTCGTAGGCATCGTAGGAGATACGCATCACGCTCTGTCCAGGAGTTGCGTAGCGAGTAACACGGCCAAGTCGGTCACGCTGCCATTCTGTACTATTCCCGTCAGCATGCCTGTGCTTCAGTGGACGGCCATAGTCATCGTAAGCGAATGTTTCACAAACGCCATGCCCGTCCGTAATATTTGAGATTAATCCTAAAGTGTCATATTGTAGAACAGCACGTAGTTCTTCACCATACTCAATAGCAGAAGGCTGCTGCTTATCCTTCTCGTATGTATAAGTAACAACAGTACCATCCGCTTCCTTATATTTCAGCAACAATGCAGTCTCTTTATCATAGACCCATTCTTCTCTATTACCTGCCGCATCTGTACGTGCTATTAGGCGATTATGGTCATCATACTCATAAACTGTCTCAACTCCGTCAGCAGCCGTCAATCTTATAAGGTTACCACGGTCATCATAATCATATCCTACGACCTTACCCTCTGGTGTACCTACCAATGTTCGCTCATGCCAAGAATTATAACCATACCAGGTCTCGCCACCCATGGCATCCACCTTTTTATATACAAGGTTGTTATCGTCATAATAATACTGCTCCGTAGCTCCTGTAGCAGAGTATCTTACTTCATTATATCCGTCATGGTAAGAGATATAACCCTCCTGTACGCCACCTTCACCAGTAGTATGGATAACACGTCCCTCGGCATCATACTCCCACGTATAAGTCATGTTGTTACGGTTACGACGCAGAACGACTCTATTGGCATTATCATGTTCAAATTCAATACTCTTACCAAAGCGATCACGTACACGTATAAGGTTACTCCTTTCGTCATAGTCGTATGCCACTAACTGGTCTATGACATCACCATGTTTATACATTGCCGAACGGATAAGACCTCGTTCCTCGTCCTGTCCAAAGATAATGAGACGCCCAAGGTGATCTTCTATAGTAGAAAGCAAGTGCTTACGCCCACTATAATCTAACAATAGGAAACCACCTCCCACATAGTCTATCCTTTCAGCAAGATATATTGTACCATACTCCTTGTCAGAGAAGGCACGATAGGTGCGAATTTCTGTCCTCACAACCCACTTGGACTTGCCTGTTGAATCCGCCAATAGCTTATAAACATTAAAAAGCCATATCTACGCATTTAACGGAAGAGCCATAATATTCTAATTGACGTGAATCCTTGAACGCACGTTGAGTCATAAAGACTTCTATCAGCACACTAAATTTCCATTTTAAGTCTAAAAGTTGCCTTGTTTTCTAAAAGGTCTTTTGATGGCATTCTGAAAGCAGACAAGCAATATACCCATTCTTCATCTTGCCAAGGGAAGAACAATGCCCCACCTCCCCTTACAGCCTTAGAGCCTGACACCGTACCAGAACCTAAGCCAAGATTAAAGGTGAAATCATTTGAGCACCATTCTCCAAAAAAGAGACCATATAGACCAAAATCATTGTGGTTCAGTTCTGTCAAAGAGGACAAATCCCAAGATAACCATTTCTCTAATTCAGATTCAGCAGGAAGAGAATTGCCAAAACAAAATAAAGAGTGCCTTCCACCTCGGCAGGCATATTCCCATTCTTCCTCATTAGGAATCTTTGAAGATAAGTCTGTGGCTATACTTTCTGCTAATGAGTATTCACAGAAAAAAGGACTATAATCCTCCCCATCTGTCTCGACGGATTTGCCAAAATGATTATTGTAGTTGAGTATATGACTGTTTAATACTGGTGTTATACTAAGCAAGAATGGACTAAGCCGTACTTTACGCACAGGTCGCATTTCTTCAATCGAAATATTTGGAGTTTCTGATAATCTATGAATCTGCAAATATTCTTCTTCCGAGAACCCCATGTTGTATTCTCCTCCTGGGATATAAACAAATTCAACACCAGTATCCATATCCTTAAAATACGGCAGATTTACTACATTCTGATAAGGGTTTGATACATGAGAAAATCTATTTCCAAACTTATCTTCTATATATTTTATTAATTCAACTTGATTTATAACCATAATATTCAGCTTTTAGAAACCTGTTCTGTTAATGATGTTTTTTAAATTTCCATTTTTCTTTCCCATCACTATAGATTATTGTCACATCGTTTTTATCTGCAAATTGTTGCATGGCATATTGACAACCTCTATGCCCAGGATTACAAGGTGGTCTTGTTCCTTTGATTAGAATAACATCACCTTTTTGTACATTATCAGCTAACTTGTTCAAAATTTTCCTTTCTGTATGAGTTGCCAATTGTTCTGGAAATGTCAATCGCCTACCAGGTTTTATATCACATCCACTGATAACGGAACCTGAGTCTATTCTTACACCACCTCTCATATGAGACCATACGGCAGTATGAGCTAAACCAAAAATGTCAACTTTAGTATTAATATCTTGTATGTAAGCATACATCGTAGGATTTCCTCCTTCTAACCCTATCGGGTCCTGACTGATATAATTACCCGTTCTTGAGTCATAGTAGCGAAAACGGTTGTAATACAGCCCCGTCTCAGCATCCTCATACTGACCTTGATATTTAAACGGAATGAAGGAGGAATTATTGTTGCCCTTCCTTCTTTTTCTGCCGAAGATGTCAAGTTCCTGCTCCCAAACCTTGTTGCCGTTATTGTCAAATGCTTGCAGGGGAGTGCCGAGGTAGTCAGACACGATGGAGAAGCTCTCGCCGTTGGCAGCGAGCTTGGCAGCTGGAATGAACGTGTCCTGCTCGAAGAGCCAGGTTGTGATGTCTGCCTCTTCAGTATCAGACGAAACCTCCTGCCACTCATGCAAAGGTACATTGCCATCCCACACGAAGTGAGTAGCGACGCCCTCATAGGTCTTCTCGGTCCGCCTGCCCAGCGCATCGTATGCGAATGACACTTCCTTGCCGTCAGGACGGACGACCCTCGACAGCATACCGTCACTCTGCCAGTCATAACGCCAGCCAGCACCAAAGGCACGGAAGGTTATGCCGAGCTCCTCCTCTAGATGCGCCTTTTGTACGCCAAGCGGAACGGATACGCCAGCCCAGTCCAGCGTCCTGAACTCCTTGAACACGAGGTTGCCCTCGCAGTCATAGTGATAGAAGTAGTCACGGTCTTCCGTCAGACGGCTGCCCGCACCATACTTACGGTCATCCTTCTCACGTGTCTCAAAGAGGTTGCCGATACGGTCAGGAATACGGTAGATACGCTCAACGTCATTCCCCTGCTTGTACTCTGCAGAAAGGAGATTGTCGAACTCATCATAGTCATAGCGTACCCGGCGCCCCGTAAGACCGTCCTCAGTTGCATGGAGACGGTTGCCGATGCCCCAGGTGTAGCTGCGACGGAACTGCTCGACATTGCGTGCACCTACCGACTTGTAGGTCTCACGTCCAAGGCTGTCATGATGTGTCTTTACATGCACTCCGCCTGTAAGTTCACGCTCCGTCTCCAGTCCTACCCTGTCACGCTGCCATCTGGCTGACCATCCTCCGCTGTTCATCTCACTGAGATTGCCATCCTTATCGTGGGAATAGTCAATACTTGCACCAAGACTGCTCTCGGTGTGCACGTGGCGTCCTGTACGGTCATACTTGCGCATGATGCAGTGCCCGCCCTGTGTCTCTTTCACTATCCGCCCTCCAAGGTCGTGCTTGAAGGCTACTTTTATTTCCTTGTTCTCAGCACGCAGTAGCCGCCCATCCTCGTCATAGGCAAAGCGGCTTGTTCGACCATCATGCCTGTGT
>NZ_JH114143.1:123588-127582 GCF_000224595.1 Prevotella sp. C561
CCTGTAAGTTCACGCTCCGTCTCCAGTCCTACCCTGTCACGCTGCCATCTGGCTGACCATCCTCCGCTGTTCATCTCACTGAGATTGCCATCCTTATCGTGGGAATAGTCAATACTTGCACCAAGACTGCTCTCGGTGTGCACGTGGCGTCCTGTACGGTCATACTTGCGCATGATGCAGTGCCCGCCCTGTGTCTCTTTCACTATCCGCCCTCCAAGGTCGTGCTTGAAGGCTACTTTTATTTCCTTGTTCTCAGCACGCAGTAGCCGCCCATCCTCGTCATAGGCAAAGCGGCTTGTTCGACCATCATGCTGTGTTTCCTGCAGAATATTGCCCACACCATCATACTCATATTCTGTCTGTCTTCCCTCGGGACGTACAACCCGTATCACCCTGCCAGCACCATCACGAAGGTACTTTCGCTGCAGGCCGTCAAAGCCAGTCTCCTCCACGACACGACCGAGTCCGTCAAGACGGAAGGAATAACATTCTCCGCCCTCGTTGATAATCTCACGCAGCTGCAGCTCACCGTCATAACGGAATCGCACATGATGGTCGAGCTGACGCCTACCGATGAGCGTTCCCAGTGGCCCATACTCGAACTCCACCTTGCGCAGCCGATCAGAAGCTACGATAAGGTTGCCCGATGTATCATAGGAGAACTCGTGCACATTGCCATCTGGTTCATGCAGGCGTATCAGATTGTCAGCATCATCATAGTTGTAGGATGTAACATTACCTTTGACATCCGTAGCCTTGACAAGTCTTCCACGCTCATCATATTCCCATGTACGGTGAATGCCATTTGGGAAGACAAGCTGCAGGAGTTCCTGCCGACTATTGAATTTCAACGTGTAGATGCGCCCCTCCATGTCAGTGATGGTCTTCAGTGCACCTCCCTCATAGGTATAACTAAAACTGTTACCGTCTGGCAGTGTACGTTTAATCACACGATCATACTCATCATATTCCCATGACGTTCTACGCCCAGTACTGGTAATAACGGACGTAAGGTTTCGACGTCCGTCGTAGGCAAGTCTTGTCTTCGCTCCGTTCTCATCCGTTATCTCCACAGGAAGGCCGAAGTTGTTGAATACAGTACGGCGGCTGTAGCCTTCGGGATTCACTATGACATCCAACTCCTTGAACTCATTGTAATGCTGGCGAGTAATACCGCCGTTGGCGTCTACTATCTTGTAAATCAGCTTATTGTCGTGATAGTAGTATTCCGTTGTGTGCCCCAGTCCATTAGTAGTCCGTGTAAAGCCATCACCATACTCAATATGGTATTCCATTACGCCGTCGTCACCCCAAGTATGAATACAACGTGAGGCTTCCCCTTCACCGTCGTATTCCCAGTGAAAGCTCATACCTGACTGGTTGGTGAGCTTCACCAGCTGGTGACCGACATAATAAAAGAATTTCCTCGTACCAAAAGAATCCTCCGTGGAGATCATATTACCTGATGAATCATAGTGGTAGCCCACAAGAGGAATGTCCTTGCTATTCGCTCGTCTGAAAATTTTCTCTACACGTCCTTGACAATCAGTATTTACATAGAGAGTCTCACCACGTGAATCAACGATATCCTTCAGCGCCCCCTTTGTTGTATAACGGAAAAGAGCCTTACCATCGATATGCCATTCTATTGACCATCCACGATTAACAAGAGCAGCATCTCTCTCTACTTCATAAGCAATATTTTTGCCTGAAGAGAAGTATTTGCCAGATTTCACTTCAACTCCTTGTTTTGCAGAGCGATCTGCAATGTCTAATCATCTTACTTTATAAAAAGGAAGTCAAGAACAACAAAAGTTTTACAATGAAAAGTGAGTGTCCCAGCCGTATGGGTCATCTTTCAAAACTTTAAATACAGGGCGTGCTTCTTTTTTAAAGATAAATCTATAATAGACCTCATCTTCTTCTATTTCATCCGTTGGCTTGCCCATACAAATCTCAAACAACATACAATAACTACCTTCTTCAAAGCGATATGATTGTAATGTGTTCAAAGGGAAATAAATTCCTTTACTCTGTTCCTCTTCTATGGTTATTGCTGGATCTTTATATAATTTTACAGACTCAGATACAGTATTGATACTGAAGTCTGTTTCATTAGTTATCTCAAAAGGAATAATAGCTGACCTAATAGATGTTTCACTGGGTAATAACTCTTCTTTCTTATCAATAAGAAACCAGCAGCCAAAAGAGTCATCAACTAAAGGGTCTAGAACTACATAATTCTTATTCCAAATTATTCCTTTTTCAAGACTTTCTTCATTCCACTTTTGTATATCTTCATCAAAAGGGATAGATCGAATTATAATTTGATTATGAGAAACCAAGATGTTTTCTTTAATCATAGTTATCTATATTTATTTTTAATTATTATTTTTACTTTTGTACCATTAGGATAATCTTTCAGAGCATTTCCAATGGCACTGCCAGCACCTCGGTTATCAGATGCACCAATATGTCTAATGTCAGCGTTTTTTCCTCCTTCCTTAAACATAGCCATAGGCCATTCATCTCTGTCAAGTTTCGGCTTAGTTTTAACTCCTCGCAATGATTTAGCTCTATTCTGTTTAGCTTTATCTCTTGCAATTGTTACGATGTCAGGTTTGCCCGATGCTATAGCATCTTCAATATGTTGACTTGTTTCTGGATAATTTGACTTGCTAATTGTAACTTCTACTTTGTGTGTATCAGCATCTACCTCTTTCACTGTGGCCTTGTTATTACACCCATTATGCACCAGCACTCCCTCTTCTGTGACATAATAGTTCTCATTGTCTTCTATCTCCAGATTATAGACCTCGACAAAGGTAGGAAAAATTATCTTATTGTCAATGACAACGATAGAATTATCTTTCAGTTGAAGAGTGTCATTAACATTAAGTTCTTCAATTGGAGTCCATTCGCCATTACTGAAGAAGCGGTGTTCGGGTGTTACTTCAATTGTCGTACCATTAGAAAGTTCCAAGGCACACATACGACGTGTCATACGACGCATGACTTTTTTACCTTCTTATATTCCTTCTCACCCGTTTCCTCATTGTATGTGAGCACAGGTACGCCAACTTCCAGTTTCTCTATGTCGGCAAGTCCCCACTGCGTATGAACCTTTGTACCTGCAGGGAAACAGACTGTTGTAGCACCTTTTCCAGCAATGAAATCAAGGATAAGTGCTATACCACTTGATAGTATCTTTTCCCAAATGGCCTTGTCCTCATCAGTCCAAATATCAACTTGTTCCATAATCGCACCAGAAAGGCCGAGTCCTTTCATGAGACGGCAGAATAATCCAGCTTTTTTCCATCCCTTAAAGTACTGAGCAAAATTGGATTTTGCAGCTGAAGCAAACTGAGAGCCAAATTCCTTGCCAAAATTACCCACAGCTTCTGTTAGGGTAGAAGCTTCTGCAGCAGCAGCTCCTGACTGGAGTACCATTTCCGAGCATCCTCGACCAACAAGATATCCAAAGGCAAAATTGGATACATGCCCCAGATTTGTTAATGTTTGTTTTCCCCATGCCTCCCAGAATGTTGCTTTAGCTGTAATACAGCCGCCTTCTGCCGGACAACTCATCTGGGAAGAAAGAGCGCAAGTTCAACATAGAACTGCAATCCCAAGTGCTGGTGTAGCTTAATAATCTATACCTGAAAACACCGAGGGGTTTGGGGGCGAGAAGCCCCCATGAGAAGAAAATCAACAAGCAATGCATAAAAATAAGAAAGGGAGACCTCTGTCTCCCAAAGATTAATTAATTTTGCATTGCAATGTACAAACAATTAACCTCGGAGCAAAGGTACACAATTTCTGTGCTACTCCAAAATAGAACGAAACAAAAAGATATTGCCAAGGCGATAAATGTAAGTGCAAGTACAGTGTCTCGTGAAATAAGACGTAATAGCGGAGTCCGAAGACACTATAATTGGGAAACTGCCCAAGCAAATGCAGTACAAACAAGGCGCAAGAAAGCCAGGCAATCGTT
>NZ_JH114143.1:127624-130061 GCF_000224595.1 Prevotella sp. C561
GCGTAGTACAAACATGTTGTTTATGAGAAAACTAAAGAAGGGGAAAAATGCCAAAGAACTGGCACGAACTGTAATACACTTACTATCTCCTTTCAAAGACCATATCAAGTCTATTACAACTGACAATGGTACAGAATTCGCTTGTCATGAAATGATAGCCAAAAGCCTTGGTGTTACCATATATTTTGCTGACCCATACGCTTCATGGCAGAAAGGCGCTATAGAAAATGCTAACGGACTAATTAGGCAATACGTGCCAAAAAAAGAAACCTTTGAGCATATCAGCCAGCAACAAATAACTAAGTATTCAAAGAAAATTAACATGAGGCCAAGAAAGAAATTAGATTTTAAAACACCACAGGACTGCTTTTACGAACTAATTAAGTAAATTTGCACTTGCTTGTTGAATTCACGGAGTCAGTAGTGGTGCACCATTCAGTTTAGAACATTGAGATGTTGTATTGGGAATCCAAAAGCGAGTTGCTGCAGCAGCGGCGCACTTACTACCAGCTAAGACTAATGCTGCAACGATAACTACAGCAATAATTGCTGCAGCCACCCACCCTGGTCCTGGGACACCCATGCAAGCAGCGATAGCAAACGATGCAACTCCAACACCTACACCAGCAACGGCACCAGCTCCAAAGGCGACTGCCCCTGCACATACAAAATTAGCCTTCCTTTGAACATCCTTGCTCGTAGCTGCCAATGACCCGCTAAACTTCACACTTTTATGGGACTCCACACTGACATGGACGGGTTTAGCCCCCTTTGTACAGACTAAATAGTGCTGTTCTGTAAGATACTGTTCATTCGCCATCTTCGTGAAGTTTTAGATGTAGGTGGGTGTACAACGAATAATCCTTGCCGACTGTCTCACTCAGGCTGAGATTGGCTTCTTCCAATATCTCACCATCATTATGATAGTCTGCACGCATCTGATACTCCATATTCGCTCCTTTTGCATCAACGTTCTTGGTTATCTTCTCCACAGCACTACTATCATAAATCATGTCGCCCTTAAAATGTCGATCGGTCTTGCCATCAAACATGACACCCTTACTTGTTTTGTACGTACAAGCAAGTTCAATAGGAACGCATGAACCGAAGCGGTCAATATCACGATGCTTAAAGCGTTCTTCACGCATATATTTTCCAAATTGAAGGAAATAAGCATACATGAAGTGCATATAGCGAATATTGTTCATAAACAGTGGCTCATTGGCAAGTTCCTTCTCCTTTGCAAGGATTATCTCATACGAGCTCATGGGGTACTTGTAGGTAAGATACTCACGAACTTTCTCCCATTTGGAATAGACTTGCTCCCTATTATTAATCTTACGGAGAATCCCGTGGTCGCTGACCCAGAAGTCCAATTCGTCATATATGGCACTAATCTCATTCGTCGCCTCAATAATCTGAGCCACAGTGGCGTCATCATATTTCACTAACTTATTTGATAACTCACGCAGGCGGAAACGCCACCATTGCTGTTCCTTGTCTACTTCAAGGAACGTAAGTTCATGCCGACTCGTCATCTTGAAGTCACTATCAATGACCATAGCCTTGGAATGTCCTTCTGCGGTAAGGTCATAGACAAATGTCTCTCCTTCTTTATATCTTCTGAAATACTCTTCTTCGTTGATTTCCATAAAACACTTATTCCCTTTAGCTATTTATATTAACATCTGGGCCATCTACAACGACCTTACTTCCACCTGTAATCGATATATCATTGCTGCCAAGGCTGACAGTTGTAGAACCTGACATATTAAGATTAGCCTTGCTTGACATCGTCAAATCCTGCTTAGCCTCTAAGGACATCATTTCATCTGTTCCGATGGCAATCTGCTGTTTACCATTAATAAAGATACCACTCGTGCAAACCTTTATTTGATTTTCTCCTACAACCAAAGTAATAGCTGTGTTTCCTTTTAACGTTATATTACCGTCTGAGTCTGAAGATATAACGGAACTGCCATTACCAACATTAATAACATTATTAGTTCCAGCATTGACAAAATTAGAAGATTTTGCATTTGTAGTGGCATTACCTGCACCATCAAAAGTCATGGTTACACCGCCCTTATCGTGCAGCGTGACACTTCCTTTAGAATCATTAAGTTTCAAGGCACAGCCAGTGCGGCTGGTGAGGCTTTTGCAGTTGTTGCCTTGACCACCGCCACCACCTGTCGTTCCATTAAACAGGCTACCCATAACGTAGGGACGGGCGGGGTCGCCATGACGGAAGCCAAGGAGGACTTGGTCGCCTACCTCTGGGATGAAAACAAAGCCACGGTTGCTCTTTACGTCTTTGCTGCCACCACCATCTGGCGTCATCACACGTACCCAACTTGTTCGCATGTTATCGGTCTGCCAATTCATGCGCACCTGCACACGACCCGCTCCATGTGGGTCGGCATTGCTTAGCACGGTT
>NZ_JH114143.1:131087-135929 GCF_000224595.1 Prevotella sp. C561
CGCTGATACGGCCACCAGAGATACTTGATGCAGGCTGACCCTTCTTGTCAGTCGTACGACTGAACTCGTAGTTAGAATAGAGTACGTCGTACTCCTTGCCACCTAATTCCAATGTTGCTCTAAATGAACTCATGATAGATAATTTTAAAGTAGTTAGAAAAATAAGAAAACGAGGTCATCTTAATTTCTCTCACGTATGAGAAACAAAAAAGAGAAAACCCCTAACAACGTTTTGAAGTCTCCTCTGCGTGTGGCTGTAAAACAGTCTTGCTCTTTGGAAGAAGAGGAAGATTTGCAATCTGTTGTCATTTTCGTTGTCAAAAGTAATCATATAATTTTATAAAAGCATTGATACAACATTAAATAACAAAGGTTTAATATCTTATACACATTCAAAGCCATCTTCATTCTGCCCCTTATCCACCCTTTGTGTTTGTGTCATTCTGTCTATGTAAGAGCTTTCAGTCACTCTATGTCATTATGTCATTCTGTCTGAGAACATTTAAAGTGTTGTTCATTCTGTATCCTCCGTCTTCGTGCAATTTGCGTAATTCGTAGTTCTATGTTGAACTTGCGGTATTTCCTTTACGCCTTCTTTCCCATCAAAGCGTCAATCGTATTTCTTACTCTGCGCTCTGTTGTCAGCATGATAGTGTCTTCATCAGCACCCTCAGCACCCATATAGACGGAAGGGTTGGAATAGGTCATGCGGCTTGCTTGTGGTTCACGAGCAGAGAAGTGGAAGGCTGGTACGCCTGTTTCTTGGCGTATGCGAGCGATGTTCTTTTCGTTCACACCACAACCCGCCATGATTTTTATACGACCATTTGCTAACTGGTTTAATCGCTGAAGTAGAGGAATACCCTCCTCGGCAGTAGGTTGCTGTCCAGATGTAAGTACTCTTTCAAAGCCGAGTGCAATGAGCTGTTCCAAGGCTTTCTCTGGTTCGCGACAGCGATCGAAAGCACGATGGAAGGTCACGCTCATACCCTTCGCATGTGACAACAGATACTCGTTGGCAGCCAAGTCGATATTTCCCTCAGCTGTCAGGCAGCCAAAGACAACACCATCCACACCTAACTCACGGCAAAGGTCAATATCCATAGCCATGCGCTGAAGCTCTTGTTCGGTATAAAGGAAGTCTCCACCACGGTTGCGGATGATGACATGTAGGCGAGTATCAGTCAACACCTCCCTTGCCATCTTTATCTCACCATAAGAAGGAGTGGTACCTCCTTCAGGAATACCCATACAGAGTTCTACACGATTGGCCCCACCTTTCTGTGCTTCTATACAGCTTTCAACGCTGTTAGCACATATTTCTATCTCAAAATCACTTCGTTTCATGTTGGATTGTTTGAGGAGTTATAGGAGTTAAGGAGTGAAAGGGAGTTAAGACAATACTTTTATATAATGTAATATATCAGACAATAAACAATCATATATCACACTAACAAATAGTGTTGTCTTAACTCCCTTTTACTCCTTAACTCCTCTCTCTCCTTAATTAAAGTTTACTACTTGTTTTCACGAGTTGCTCACCCAGTCCGATTGTATATCCTTGAGAAAGGAAGACAATACGGTTAAAGGTATCAGCGATGATAAATATTGGTAGCTGTTCAGTATTACGTAGTTTCATCTCTTTCACTATCTCCTGCTGAATAATTCCATCCTTATCAATACCGAAGATAGTCTTTGCAGGGAGGTTAGGGAACTCACCCTTCTGTGCTTGGAACTTCTTTGCTTCAGCCTCATTCTTGAAGAGTAAGACGAATGGACGGCCCCACTTATCGAGTTTATCCTTCATCTTCTCAATATCATGCAGCGCATGGTTCGTTGGCTCCTGACCGATACCTAAAACACCGAGAACGTAATATCCGCGTCCTGTCTGACTTAGGATAGAAACGTTCTGGCCGTCTTTATCAAACAAGTCTTCGCTATTGAAGCTACCAATCACCTTCACACCTTCACTTTCTTGGCGTACATCGAGTGGAAGAGTGGTCGTCTCGCCTGGTTTAATCTGGAAGAAACGGCTATGAGCAAGTACACTACCATCTGCCATACGTTGCCCAGTCACGAGGATATAGGTGCCCTCATCGAGTGTTGCCCCATTCTTAAAGGTGTTCGACCAAGTGGCACCACCACCCATGTCAACTTGTCCTTCGTCGAAGTTCATCAGCCATGTCTGTCCGTAAACAATCTTACTAATGCTGAAATGGCTATAATACTTAGGGTCGTCGAGGAAACCATCAGGAGTGAAAGTCAGTATCAGTTTACCAGTTTTAGCAGTCTGCTGATCTGCTGCATCAAAGTCAACATCCACCCATTTACCATCTTGCTTATACTGAATCTTCCATGCTACAGGGTCCATACGAGCCTCAATACCGAGACTGCGAGCTACATCCACGAAGAAGATATCACGACTACGACTATCGGTAATACGGCTCTCCCATACGCTTCTTGGTGTCTGTGGGATTCTCATCGCACGACTATCAGGATTCATACGGATGTTCTTTCTAATCCAGTCTACCAATAGAGCAGGGTTCTTACGGAAACTTGCTGCCTCCTTGGCAAAGGCTTTCTCAAAGAATTGTTTGAATGGTGTGAGTATCATTTCACTCTCAACGCGTGGAGAGAGCTGGCTACTCTTTGCCTTCATGTTATCCTCTAAGATATACATTGGCATGTCGCGAAGGTCCTTGTCGCTCAATGTGCTGAGCAATTGGAGGGCTCTTTCTTGCTGATTAGCATACTTCTCTACAAATGCCTTGATGGTCTTCCAGTTACCACGAGCCTTTATTATATAAGGTGTAGCAGCTGAATAACGATAATCCTTCATTGATTCTGCTGTAGGGAAGGTGGCAATGTAGGCATGACGAATAGAGTCTTCGTAGGTCAGTCTGCGTGTGTTTTCATCACGCTGTGCTTTGGTTACAGCCGGTAGAGTGGTATTTGATACAGGCGGAACGATGTCGAGGTCGGCCTCTTTTGGCATGTTCTGTTCGTTATAATCCAGTTTGATGGTGATTGACTTATCCTTTCCAAAGGTGGCTTTAGCAAACCCGAACTGTCCATCCTTTGATGCCCAAATAATCATGTCACCCTTACCAGCAGAGAGGAAGGTCGTCCCATCAGCACCAGTGTACTTAGACACAGCGGTGTAGAACTCGGCATAATTATAAATCTTGAAGTCTACCTTTGCGTTGTCAACAGGCTTACCATCTTTGTCGACAATCTTAAAATCAATCTTTGACGTACTGCCATAGTTGTCGATGAGATTAATCTCGGTGAAGTTATTGGTACGTAGCATCACCTCCTCGGGACCCTCATAATCGCCGAAGGCACGTGTGTGCATGAGCATAGCACGTGATGCTGGCTCGTTAAACCAAGCAAGGTTGAGTACTGGCTCTGGCTCGCAAGCGCCTAAGAAATACCATTTGCCGTCTGCCCAAGCTTCCACCCAAGCATGATTGTCGTCCGTATGTGCCCAGCGAGGAGTATATACCTGACGAGCAGGAATACCGATAGAACGGAGGGCAGCTACCGTAAAGGTGCTCTCTTCGCCACAGCGTCCACGTCCCGTACGGATAGACTGTAGTGGTGAAGAAGTGCGTGCGTCAGAAGGCTCGTAGGTAACTCTTTCATGACACCAGTGGTTCACCTCAAGGATAGCATCCTTCATCGGGAGTCCTTTCACACGCTCACTTAGTTCACGATAGAAGATAGCACGTGAGCTGTCGAGTGGTTCGTTGTTCACACGCATAGGCAGAACAAAATGTCTGAAAAGCAATTCAGGCACCTTCTTTCCCCATGGCATCGATGTCCTTGTGCGCAAGGCTGTGCGTATGTTTTTGAGATGATAGGCCGTAGGATAGTCTGTTGCGTCAGCGATAGGCATGTAAGCATACAGAAAATGGAGGGCTTCCTCCTCCTCTGGAGACACCCGAAGTCCCTTGGTATTATAGAACTTCTTTCCAATAACCTTCATCTTGGATTGGAATGCGCTTTCTACTTTTTGTCTGAAATTAGGGTCTGTTATAAAGTGCTGTGCATAACTTGATAAGCAGACAACAGTAAGAAACAGACTCAATAAGATTTTCTTCATAGATTTGTTTTTAGTTTGTGCGACTTTTATCAGTCGCTTATTTGCATTTGCAATATTCGTAAAAAAAACAATATACGCAAATGTTTTACATAGAAAATGGCATAAAAGGCTTGTCAAAAGAGTTATGTTTGGCTATCTCCTCTCCATGTGTTCCTTCCTATCCAAGGGAAAACAACGTACAAGAAAGTGCTAAGTGTGCGATATAGGGTGGGCCTGTAAGCAAGCTTTTGAGTACTTTTATTCTCATGGTTTACCCTTGTCGTCTAATTTATTTTCATGAAAAGAAGCTGTGATCGCTTCCTTTTTGGGTAGAAATTAGGTTCTTCCGTTAAATGTTTGGACGCTTTTCGTAGTGCTTTAACGTAAGAGCCAAAGTTACTCATTAAACAAAAATATAGCTGAGAAAGTCAACTATTTATCCTATTTTCATCCTCTTTCATTGAAAATCTTTTCGTTTTAAGACATCGAAAACCTGCAGACAAGGGTTTAAAAATCATTACATAATTTCAAAGAAAACATCTATAAATAACGACAAAAATACACACATGAAGCATGTTTGCAATCAACAGAGTATCAATTAGTTACCAAGTATAAAGTAAAAGGTGCTTAATTGGACTTCAAAAGGGCGTTAGCTAGGGTCTTAAAGAGCATCTTTTGCAAGCCAAAAGGGCGTCTTTTAGAAGCCAAAAGAGCATGTATTGGGTTTGAGATGTACAAATAGTTACAACATGATTAAT
>NZ_JH114143.1:136106-220688 GCF_000224595.1 Prevotella sp. C561
GTAGTGCTTTAACGTAAGAGCCAAAGTTACTCATTAAACAAAAATATAGCTGAGAAAGTCAACTATTTATCCTATTTTCATCCTCTTTCATTGAAAATCTTTTCGTTTTAAGACATCGAAAACCTGCAGACAAGGGTTTAAAAATCATTACATAATTTCAAAGAAAACATCTATAAATAACGACAAAAATACACACATGAAGCATGTTTGCAATCAACAGAGTATCAATTAGTTACCAAGTATAAAGTAAAAGGTGCTTAATTGGACTTCAAAAGGGCGTTAGCTAGGGTCTTAAAGAGCATCTTTTGCAAGCCAAAAGGGCGTCTTTTAGAAGCCAAAAGAGCATGTATTGGGTTTGAGATGTACAAAAATAGTTTACAAACATGATTTAATAAGGGAATAAGCAGGTTATAGATGACAGATAGACATCACACCTAATTACATTTATCATATAGTTTTCCCCCCCCCTTATAAAACAATCTTATTGGAGGTAAGCTTACCATGTATGTGGATTAATCTCACTCTATTAACAATCCACACATTTAACGGAAGAACCAGAAATTATCAGTGTTGTTGATGTTTTTCGTACTTTCTTACAACCACAATGGGAAATAAATAGTATCTTTGTGGAGTATATTTTATTAGTAACTCTTTACCTTAATATTATTAAGAAAACAATGAGAAAGAATATTATTATTGCCTGTGGCTTGTTGAGTTGTGCGCTTTCACTTCAAGCACAGACGAAAGATGGCGGTATTGATGCGCAGATGTTACAGCAGATACAGAAGACAGGTTTGGGCACATCCGACCGTGCTCTGGCGAATGCTATCGCAACAAATTCGATTGACGACCTTGCTTATAACTTCCGTAATTCAGGACCAGTAGATACCTATTTCAGCGTGGAGACACCGAAGCAGAATATTCAGGACCAGAAGAGTTCTGGGCGTTGCTGGCTCTTCACGGGTCTGAATGTGCTACGTGCCAACTTTGCTCGTCAGCATAAGGACACACTGAAGGTGGAGTTCTCGCACGTCTACCTCTCTTTCTATGACCAGTTAGAGAAGGCAAACCTGATGTTACAGGGGGTGATAGACAATGCGAATAAGCCCTTAGACGACCCACGTGTGCAGTTCTTCTTTAAGAATCCTATCAGCGATGGCGGTACGTTCTGCGGTGTGTCAGACTTGGTTGAGAAGTATGGTGTTGTACCAATGGAAGCAATGAAAGAGACTTATTCTGCTGAAAACACGTCTCGTATGGCAAGGATAGTGTCGTCAAAACTACGTGAGTATGGACTGGAATTACGTAAGATGGTAGCTGAAAAGAAATCGAAGGCAGCTATTAAGGCACGTAAGACAGAGATGTTGGGTAGTATCTATCATATTCTCTCACTTTCTTTGGGCGAGCCTGTGAAGACTTTTACCTTTGCTTTTAAGGATAAGAACGGCAAGCAGATTGGTAAGGCAAAGACCTATACTCCACAGCAATTCTATAAAGAAACGGTGGGCGGACCACTTAATGGTACGTTCATTATGGCCATGAATGACCCTCGTCGTCCTTACTATAAGACCTACGAGATAGAGTATGATCGCCACACCTACGATGGTCATAACTGGAAGTATGTGAACCTCCCTATGGAGGAGATAGCAAAGATGGCGATTGCTTCTTTGAAGGATTCGACGAAGATGTACACCAGTTATGATGTTGGTAAGCAGCTCGATCGCAAGCGTGGTTACCTTGACTTGGATAACTATGACTATGGGACACTTTTTGGAACGACCTTCCCAATGAACAAGGCAGAGCGCATAGCGACCTTTGACAGTGGTTCTACGCATGCGATGACACTTACGGCAGTAGACTTAGATGAGAACGGTCAGCCTAAGAAATGGAAGGTTGAGAACTCTTGGAGTGCCTCTTATGGTCAGAATGGTTACTTGATTATGAGTAATCCTTGGTTCAATGAATACACCTTCCGTCTGGTTGTTGACAATAAGTATGTACCAGAGAATATTTTGAAGGTTGCCCAGCAGAAGCCTATCATGGTTGTGCCTGAGGACCCATTGTTCCAAGAGGATATGTAAAGACCTACCCCTATTCGTCCAAAGGAGGTGAGGGATGGATAAGCTGGTGACGGTAGACTTGCTAAGTCAAGAGGGTTGACAGGCCTTCTATGTGAGGCATACAAGCTATCTTTTCTTACAAGTTAGTCATAAAGAAAACGCAGGGAAAGACGGAATTGTCTATCTCTGCGTTTTTTAGTTTATACTACTCTTGTTTTCAATATAGGGGTAATTGCCCTCTTCCCGATATTCCCTTGTAGTGGAATAGGGGGGGTATCGCTCCTTGTGTCGATGATGAAACAGCATGCTCTACATTGTAAAGGTAGAGGCAGCCAGCTGTCAGACAGGCGAAAGATAACCATTAACTCTGATACCCCTTATTCTGTTTTAGCTTTTCATTGAGGTCTAATGCTCGTGAAGGAATAGGGAAGACAATAGTATGTCGGTCGGCTTCTGTTGCAGGTGCAGTACGTTGGTCGTAGGACTGATGGAAGCGATCAAAGCGGATGAGGTCGTTGCGGCGCCAGCCTTCCCACATCAGTTCCATAAGGCGTTCGGCCAAGATATTATCCAAGGTAGCTGTTCTGTAGCCCATTCCACTACGACTTCTGACGAGGTTAAGTTCCCTATCACCATTCTCTCCATTGCGTACTTCGGCCTCTGCCTTCATCAGTAACACATCAGCATAACGGAAGAGAACAATGTCGTTATCAGGGCTTTTACCATCGTTAAAGGCGGTACGGTCCACCTCATACTTAGCCATTCTTGCCCCTGCCGTCTTGATATATGGGCTGTTTGTGAGGGTTGGCTCTACTGCAAGTGGTACATAGACAAGCGGCTGACCATTCTCTAAACGGATGATATTCCCGTCTACACGAACCGTGTCAGAGTAGAGGTTGTAGGCGTAACGATTGTCTACATGGTTAGTTCCATAGCCGAAAGTCCTCACAGTTGAGACGGTTGCTGAGGCTCCATTCTCAGAGCTTGTACCAAAGGCACCGCCATGTGCGTAGTGACGAGAGCGGAACAGATACTGGAACTGACTCTTATAAAGGTGTTTGTCGAGCGGGATGATAAAGATATTCTCTGGTGAATCCTCATTGTGAACATAGAAGTTACTGAGATAGTCTGGTGCTAAGGTGAAGCCATCGGCAGTCACCTTATCACAGTAATACTTGCAGGCTTGCCATATATTCATCTGTTGACCGTCAACAGTAAAGTAAGTTTGCCTACCATCAGGACGCTGATTGTCGGTCCAATCGGCATCAGAGTAGACCTCACCATTAAGCATTAACTTAGCAAGGAGGAAGTTGGCAACAGAGCGTGTCACACGTCCATAATACACGCCAGCATGGTTGCTATGCCCTGTAGGGAGTAGGGGAGCGACCTCTTGCAGTTCCTTAACAATGAACTTATATACCTCAGGACGACTTGCCTGTTCAGCGTTTTCAGTATCTTCATTTACTGTTGTTACTAAGGGAATATTGCCGAACATGTCCATAAGATAATAGTAGTATAAGGCACGAATAGCCCTAACCTCTGCCTTATAAGTCTTATACTGTTCGTCAGTTAGCAGTTGTTTATGTCGTTCGATAGTAGAAAGTCCATCATTACTGAACACGATCACCTTATATAAATATTTCCATGTGTCGTAGAGCGGTTTGCTATCTTCGGCCCAGTTGTGTGTGTATAAGTCAATCCAAAAACCTCCGTCATACCAGTCACCACCACGAATAGGGATGATGGCCTCGTCGGTTGTGAACGTATTATAGTCGTACACACCCCGATAGGTACCTTGTAGTCCTTCACTGTCTTTGTCGCCGCCAATGTAATTATATAAGGTTGCAACAGCATTGACATACACGTCTTTGTCTGTAGTGTAGACTTGTTGCTCGTCAAGTCGGTCTTTGCTGTTTTCGTCCAAACAGCCCGTAAGGGAGATGAGGGCCATGAACAGGAGTGGTCGAAGTAGGTATTTCATACTTGATAGTTGTTTATGTTGCGTTAAAGTACTTAGAACTTAATGCTCACACCGATAGAGTAGGTACGATAAGGAGGGTAGGTTCGCTTGTCGTCAATACCTAAGGTGTTGTCTACTACATAGCTGTTGATGATTGGTGTTAAGCCACTGTAGCCTGTGATAGTAGCAAGGTTGTTGATGCTAAAAGACATGCGTAGAGAATTGATATACTTGTTTTTAACGGGTGTGTTCCAGCCTATCGTGAGATAATCAAAGTTCAGGTAATCACCGCGTTCCAGCCAGTAGTCAGTCACATTCTGGTCTACAATGTTCCGTGAAGGAGCTTCTGCAAGCACGTTATAGTCAGGGAAATTCGACATGTTCATAAACGACAGTGCCGTACCATTAAATATCTTATGTCCGAAAGCACCGTTCATTTGTAGAGAGATGTCGAAGTCTTTGTATCTGAAACTTATATTAGAACCCAGCGTCATCTTAGGTGTTGCCTGTCCTGCAATATACCGATCACCATGGTCGCTGAGGTCGATTACGTTGTCATTGTTTAAGTCGGCAATGTCATACTTGTAGTGTCCATGTCCGTTGTCAACAATTCCTTTGCAGTGAGGAAGATAGAAAACGCCTAAGGGTTGACCTACTATCTGATAAAGAATATCACTATATCCACCATGGAAACCAGCACCGTTCATACCACCGATAGGGGTTATTTCTGATGCAGTCATCTGTCTTCCATTATGTTTACCATTGAGTGACAGGAGTCTATTCCGTTGCCATGCCATATTGATATTGACGTTGAGTTCCATATCTTTCTTTGATATCGGAACAAGGCCAATACCCACTTCAAAACCGCTGTTAGACATAGATCCGATATTTGCTAATAGCTTGTCAAAGGCGAAGGTAGGTACTGGTACGTCGTATTCATAGAGCATATCTGTTGTCTTGGAATAGTAGTACTCTGCCGTAAGAAGGAGTCGGTTGTTGAACAAACCAAGGTCGGTACCGATATTGAAAGTGCTGCGTGTCTCCCAACGTAGGTCTGGATTACTATTACGCAAGGTACCCATTGTCACAGTAGGTGTACCGTTGTATGGCACTAAACCTACTGGAATATACTGTCTTAAAGTAAGATAAGAACTGATACCACCAAGGTTTCCTGACCTACCATAGCCCGTTCGGAGGTTCAATAGACTAATGGTATTGCAGTTACGAAGGAACCTTTCCTTCTTTAAATCCCAGCTTGCTGAGATAGAAGGGAAGATACCCCAGGTATGATCTTTGCCTACCATTGACGAACCATCAGCACGTGTTGTCAGGTTAAGGGTGTATCTGTCGAGTAGCGTATAGGATAGAGTACCCATAAAAGAGGTAAGACTTGGGTCGGCATAGCTGCTTCCTGTTCCTCCGTACGGGCGGTCAGAGCCTGCTGCAAGATTGTCATAACCAAAGTTGTTGTTGGTCAATCCCTTTACTTGAGTCCAAAAGGCAGCTACCTTTCTCTTCTGATATTCAGCGAGGAGGGTGGCTGACAAGGCATTTGCACCCCAATGGTTCTTCCAGTCAAGAGAGATGTTTCCTAACATATCTTCGGTCTTTCGCTCTCCTCTATACGCCAATCCCTGTGCCCAAACCCACGTAGGAGCAAACTTACCATTCTCTGTTGAGGTGTAAGAATAGGAACCTAAGGCCGCTAACTGTAGGTTATGTGCCAACTGCAAGGATAACTGCAGGTGAGAATTGAACGTGAGGTTCTTCTCATCATTACGCTCAAACAGCAGTGGTTCTGTTGGTCCTATCTGTGAAGCATTACCGTTCCTCTGCCATCCTGTTCCTACCTTATGGAAGGGGAGGGTAGGGTTCATAGCAGCGGTAGAGTAGGACAATGCTTGTATATCAAATATCTTATCGTCTTGTTGAGAAGAGCCGAACACACCGAAGTCTATCTTTAGCTTCTCATCAAAGGCAAGCTGTGAGATATCCAACTTAGCCACGAAGTTATTGTAGTTCTTGTCCTTAATGACCGTTTGTCCACGTACATAGCCTAATGAGGCACGATAGTTAGACTTGTCACTACCCCCACTAAAAGCAACGTGATGTGAGTTTACGAAGCCTGTTCGTACTATTTCCTTTTGGAAATCAGTATCATAACCCTTGTCAACATAGTCTAATCCCAATGCTTTAGCCGCACTTATGTACTCTGCAGCATTAAGCATTCGAAGGCGTTTGTACACTACGTCGAAGCCTGCAGTCCCATCATAATAGATTTGAAACTTACCGCCATTACCACGTTTCGTCTTTACTTCGATAACACCCGCTGCTCCTCTTGAACCATACTTAGATGTTTCAGAGGCATTCTTGAGGATAGTAAAGCTTTCTATATCAGCCGGGTAGATAGTGGAAAGAGTAGCTAAATCAGACGAGACACCATCTATGAGGACCAGAGGGTCGTTGCCTCCTGTAAGCGAAGTGGTACCACGAACGCGCACACTGGTCAACATTGCCATTCGATCCTGTCCACTTGTTACGACATTCACACCAACAGCTTGTCCAGAGAGGGCACTGATGGCAGAGTTTACCAAACCTTTATTCATCTGTTTCTCCCCTACCTTTGCCATAGAACCGACAATAGGAAGGGTGTCATTGATGAGGAATAATGGCTGCTTATGTTTGTTAGTAATTGCCTTATGTCTGCTCTGTGCATTTGCTACAGTGGTAGAACTAATCATCAAAAGGCAACAAACAATTGAGCGGTTTAGGGAGTGTTGTCTGGCCATATTAGGATACAATAAATGTTATTTATACTGTTTATCTAAGCAAATATACATATTTTTTGTGAGATAAGACGATAATTACAGGTTTTTTTGTTAAATTTGTTGTGTTATCCTTATATATGCTCTTTGTGTGAGTTAAGGAACTTTAAGATAGAAACCTAAATTGTTATCAATATGGAAAAGTTATTTCTAACAGCATTACTGATGGGTATGTCTGTTACTGGTGTTCATGCGCAGAATACCATTCCTGCGCCAACTTTCACCGAGTGGCATGACCTTCAGGTAAATGCTGTCAATCGTTTTGCAACGCATACGGACTTTTTTGCTTTCGCACCAGCGGAGGATGTGCATGGAACAAAGTTCGATAGGAAGAACTCGACGAACTTTCTTTCCCTCGATGGGGACTGGAAGTTCAATTGGGTTGAGAATGCTGATCAACGTCCAACAGACTTCTTTCGTACGGAATTCGACGATTCTCAGTGGTCGACCTTCCCTGTTCCTGGCATCTGGGAGATGAATGGCTATGGTGATCCTGTCTATGTTAATATCGGTTTTGCATGGCGAGGTAATTTCAAGAATAACCCTCCCGAGGTTCCTATCAAGGAGAATCACGTAGGGTCTTATCGTCGTACTCTTCGTCTACCAGACAACTGGGATGGCAAACAAGTTATTGCTCATTTTGGTTCAGTGACGTCTTGTATATATCTGTGGGTGAATGGTAAGTTCGTTGGTTATAGTGAAGACTCTAAGATAGGGCCAGAGTTTGACGTGACGAAGTATCTTAAGAAGGGTGAAAACCAGTTTGCTTTCCAAGTGTTCCGATGGTCGGATGGCAGTTATTGTGAGGACCAAGACTTCTGGAGACTCAGTGGTGTTGCACGTGAGAGTTATCTCTATGCACGTGATGCTAAGCAGCATTTGACAGATATCCGTGTAACGCCTGACCTTGTAAACGATTACAAAGACGGTACGCTTAGTGTCGATCTTCAGTTGGCAGGGAGTACAAAGGCTTTCTTGATATTGGAGGATGCGGATAATAACCTTGCCAATAAGACTGTTGTTACGGCAGATAAGGCAGGACAGGCTACGGCTTTTATGGAACTCAGAAACCCAGAGAAGTGGACTGCTGAAACTCCTTATCTCTACAATCTCTATGTTTATGTAGAGGATACCAAGACTGGTAAGGCTATTGAGATAATCCCTCTAAAGGTTGGTTTCCGTAAGGTTGAGATTAAGAACTCGCAGGTGTTGGTGAATGGTCAGCCTATTCTCTTCAAGGGAGTCAACCGTCATGAGATGGACCCAGACGGAGGCTATGTTGTTACACGTGAGCGAATGCTTCAAGATATCAAGCTGATGAAGCGGTTGAACGTCAATGCCGTGCGCACATGTCACTATCCTGACGACCCTATATGGTACGACCTTTGCGACGAGTATGGCCTCTACGTCGTTGCTGAAGCTAATCAAGAGAGTCATGGCTTTGGTTATAATAAGGATGCAGTGTCTGGTAGTCCACTCTTTGCAAAGCAGATTATGGAGCGTAACCAGCATAATGTTGGGACAAAGTTTAATCATACAAGCATCACATTTTGGAGCTTAGGCAACGAAACTTGCTACAGTAAGAACTTCGATGCGGCATACGATTGGATAAAGTCGCAGGACAAGAGTCGCCCTGTACAGTATGAACGTGCAGAGCTGAATGGCTATGCTACGGATATCTTCTGTCCGATGTACTATCCTCCAAAGGCTTGTGAGGAGTATTCAAAGAATGATAAATACACCCGACCACTTATCCAATGCGAGTATAATCATACCATGGGTAACTCTGGAGGAAACTTGAAAGAGTACTGGGACCTCGTCCGTAAGTATCCAAAGTTCCAAGGTGGCTTTGATTGGGACTTTGTTGATCAGGGCTTACACCGCAACCCTAAGTTCAATGCTGCTCGTAGGTTGGAGGACTATGAACGGGCGGCTGATGCAGTAGATGCGAAGACTGAGTACACATACGGGGGTGATTATAATAAGACAGACCCATCGGACAATAACTTCAACTGCAATGGTATGATTGGTCCTGACCGTCAGCTTAATCCACATGCGTACGAGGTTGCCTATGAGTATCAGAATATATGGGCGCATCCTGTCGACCTTAAACATGGAAAGATAGCTGTTTATAATGAATATTTCTTCCGTGATCTTAGCAACTATCGCATGGAATGGAGTCTTGTCAATGATGGTAAGACAGTAGAGAAGGGTACGATTGAACAGCTGAAGGTCGCACCGCAGCAGACTGTTGAATACACTTTGCCTATCACAGGTAAGGAGTTTGATGGCGAAGTACTATTGAATGTCGACTTTAAATTAAAGTCGGCTGAACCATTAATGGCTGCTGGTCAGACTGTTGCTGAGATGCAAATGGAGGTGCAGCCTTGGCAACCTATGCCAAAGATGGAGCCTGTTGCTAAGAGTAAGGTGAAGGTTATAGATAACGTGAAAGCGGGTTTTGTAGGCTTTGCGGGTAATAACTTTAACATTGTCTTCGACCGTAAGACTGGCTTCCTCAGCAGTTATCAGGTCGATGGACGTAACTTCTTGGGCGAAGGTGGTAGTTTGAGGCCTAATTTCTGGCGTGCTATGACAGACAATGACATGGGAACGAACTTCCAAAACCGCCTGTCTGTGTGGAAGAACCCTACCATGACTCTTAGGTCATTAGAGGTCGATAAGAAGATGAATCGCCTCACTGCTGTCTATGATATGCCACAGGTTGAGGGCCAGTTATGCCTTGTCTATCATGTAGCAACGGATGGTGCACTCCATGTAAGCATGGATATGGACATGAAGGAAGGCAGCAAAGCACCTCAACTTCCTCGTTTCGGAGTGTTGATGCAGTTGCCTTATAATATGGATAAATCGGTGTTCTACGGTCGTGGACCTATCGAGAACTATGCTGATCGTAAGCTTTCTCAGCGCATCGGGATATATGAGCAGACTGCTGACAAGCAATTCTATCCTTACATCCGACCACAGGAAACGGGTACGAAAAGCGATATTCGCTGGTGGCAACAGACTGATAACGGTGGTCATGGGTTCCGTGTACTGTTTGATGAGGCTGCTTTCTCTGCCAGCGCATTACACTATAATATCTCTGACCTTGATGAAGGACGTGAGAAACATCAGCGACATAGCTATCAGGTACCACTGTCTAAGTACACTAATCTTACTTTAGATGCTGCAATGATGGGTGTGGGTGGTATTGACAGTTGGGGTGCTGAACCATTAAAGAAGTATCAGTTGCCAGCTGAAAACCGTGCTATGCACTTCTGGATTGTACCAGTTTACTAAGCTGATAGGCATATTTTATAATACAGAAAACGCCTTTGCGGGACTCCTGCAAAGGCGTTTTTGTATTATTTCAGTAGGGTGTACATCCCCCATGGGGTAGTTATTTCTAATTTTTTTTCATGAAGAAAAATATTTTTCTTCATGAAAAAAAATATTTCTTGTCGTGAAAATAATTCTTTCTTGTCGTGAAAATAATTCGGATAAGGGACTCTATGAGACTTTTATTTGAGTCGTTTCATCTTCTCAATCATCGTTGTATAGACCTCTTTCGACACTTGTTTGCCCCGTAAAGAACGCACGCATGGCATGTTGTGGAAGTACTCGTCTTGTGATTGATACCATGCGTAATGAACTATCTCATGCATGCGAGCAAGAGAGAGCGACAATTTCCTTGCGAAAGAGGGGTTGACGGAAGAAAGGAAATATTTGCCATCTTTCATCTCTAACGCTAATATGAGAAAGTTCTTGGATTGTTGTGCTATGCGAGGTTGGAGGTTGCGTGTGCGCACGGAGATGGTGATGTGTCTGCCGAAAGTACGGTTTATCTTGTCCATCATACCCCGGAAGACAATGCCATGTGGCGCGGTGTCTTTCAGACCTGTGTAGGCGATGGTGTAGTGTATCATCTCGTGAATGAGCACATCGTCTATCTCCTCCTTCGTTAACTGATAATAGTTAGAGACGGAAATACAATAGTCATAATACGTCGTACGCCCTAAGCTCATCTTTCTTTTGCATGCCATCTGTCCCAATCGAGTCTTAGCATACGACCACTTTAGCTTTGGTACGGGTAGTTTACCACCAAAGATGAGGGCATTGTAATAGTCGAAAGCTTGTCGAAGACAATCTACTATGGGTGTTGTGTTCATTGTCAGAATATGATGAGGTTATAAACACGATAGGGACAGACGGCTTTGTCTGTCCCTATACGTCTGTTATATCATTATTAATCAGTGTTGAATCCAGAAGGTCAGCGTGTAGAGATACACGACAGCTGCTGGTATTGCTAAGAGAGAAGAGTCGAAACGGTCGAGCATTCCACCATGTCCTGGTAAGATATTACCGCTATCCTTAACACCGAGTGTACGTTTAAGAAGACTCTCTACAAGGTCGCCCCACGTCCCGAAGAATACGACGACGAGTCCGAGACCTACCCATGCAGGAATACTTAGCACGTGAGGTGTACCGCTGTTGTTGGCAAAGTAGCCAATGACACCAGCCACAATCAGAACAAGAATACCACCACCGATACTTCCTTCCCAGCTCTTTTTAGGACTGATACGTGGGAAAAGTTTATGCTTGCCAAAGAGCGAACCACATACGTAAGCACCTGTGTCGTTGGTCCAAAGGAAGATGAAGATACTCAACGGAAGGAGGAAATCGAAAGTTATCTGGCCCGGTCCTACCTGTTGAAAAGCCAATACGTTAATCAAAGAGAAAGGCAGTACGATGTACATCTGGCCTAACATCGTGTATGCCCAACTGTTGACAGGGTTCTCATTCTTCAAGTAGAGTTCTGAAATAAACATATAGATGATGGTCAGAATGTAGGGTACAAAGACGATGAAACCTTCAATGGGTGTCACACATAAACCTGCAACCGACAGAAAGAAATAGACACCTGCGATGGTTGATATAAACCGGTTTACCTTTACTCCTTTGATGTTGTTCACCAGTCCAGTGTATTCCCAGACAGAAAGGCCCGTGATGAGTGCGAAAAGAGCAATCAGTCCGTGAGGGTGAAGGATACCTAACACCATCGCAACAACGAAGAACACACCCGTTATAGCCCTTATAATCAAGTTCTTTAGTTTATCACTCATAACTGTATAGATGTTTATAAGTCACTGGCTTTGTCGTTTTCTTCCTTTGCCTTCATTGCTTCGTGCTCTGCTTGAGCTTGCTTAACCTCTTCTGGCATATCCTCTAATTTAGGCTGAGAGTTCTCCTCCTGGTGGAGTAACTCATCTGTGCGACTTACCCATGGACGCTTTCCGAAGATTTCTTCAACGTCTTCTGCCATGATAACCTCACGTTCAACAAGAAGTTGTGCCAGGCGGTTATGACCCTCTTTGTGCTCTGAGAGGATCTGCTTTGCACGTGCATACTGTCCGTTAACCATCTTCAGTACTTCTTCGTCGATGGTCTTAGCCGTCGTGTCAGAGTATGGCTTCTGGAAGTTGTATTCGTCATTATTATAATAACAGATGTTTGGCAACTTGTCACTCATACCTGCATAAGCTATCATACCGTATGCACTTTTAGTGGCACGCTCGAGGTCGTTTATCGCTCCTGTGGATATATGACCAGTGAAGAGTTCCTCTGCTGCACGTCCACCCAGCAATGAACACATCTCGTCGAGCATCTGTTCCTTGGTGGTGATAGGGCGTTCCTCTGGCAAATACCATGCTGCACCGAGTGCCTGTCCACGTGGTACGATGCTCACCTTAACCAATGGGTTGGCATGTTCACAGAACCAACTGATTGTTGCATGACCAGCCTCATGGAGCGCGATTGTACGCTTCTCGGCAGCTGTCAGTATCTTTGTCTTCTTCTCAAGACCACCGATGATACGGTCAACAGCATCAAGGAAATCCTGCTTTGTTACCTCTTTACTATCATGACGGGCTGCGATAAGGGCAGCCTCGTTACATACGTTAGCGATATCAGCACCTGAGAAACCTGGTGTCTGACGTGCGAGAAGGTCTATGTCGAGGTTCTTCTCTAACTTTAGGTTACGCATGTGAACAAGGAAAATCTCCTTGCGTTCAGGCAAGTCGGGTAGGTCAACGTGTATCTGACGGTCGAAACGTCCGGCACGAAGGAGGGCTTTGTCGAGCATGTCTACACGGTTGGTTGCTGCAAGAACGATAACACCTGAGTTCGTTCCGAAGCCGTCCATCTCTGTCAGAAGGGCGTTGAGTGTGTTCTCACGCTCATCGTTTCCTCCCATTGCTGGGTTCTTTGAACGCGCACGACCCACGGCATCAATCTCGTCAATAAAGATGATACAAGGTGACTTCTCCTTAGCTTGATGGAATACATCACGTACTCGGCTTGCACCGACACCGACAAACATTTCAACGAAGTCAGAACCACTCATAGAGAAGAAAGGTACTCCTGCTTCGCCTGCAACGGCCTTTGCCAAGAGCGTCTTACCCGTTCCAGGAGGTCCAACAAGCAGTGCTCCCTTAGGTATCTTACCGCCTAAGTCGGTGTATTTCTTAGGGTTCTTCAAGAACTCAACAATCTCTTCTACCTCTTGTTTAGCACCTGTCTGGCCCGCAACATCCTTGAAGGTGATGCCCATCTCATTGGCCTTTTCATAAAGCTTAGCCTTAGACTTGCCAACACTGAAGACACTACCGCCTCCGCTGCCACCTCCGCCCATGCGGCGCATGAGGAAATACCAGATACCAAAGAAGAATATCCATGGTGCGATAGAACCAAGAATATCGAGGATGGTATTGCTTGATTTGTTCTCATAACTATAGCTGGCAATCTTCTTTTGGGCTACAGCTTGATCGAGGAAAGTCTCAACTTTGTCAACAGACCCAATCTCTACGTTTACGTATGGGGCTGTTCCTACTTCTTTAGTGCCCTTCTTGAAGATGTCACGGATGTGGTTTGGGCTAACATACATGCGTAGGGTGTTGTCGTTCCTATTGATAACAACTTTCGTACCATAGCCTTTTGCAACATATTGCTTAAAGGTGGTATAATCCTTATCTACACCTGCACTTGACGGAAATATTCCATTTCCTCCCGCAAAGAACACTACTCCGAGGGCAATGATAACGAATATGTAAAGCCAATTCATATTGAATTTAGGCATATTCGGTTTGTTGTTCGGTTTTGAATTGTCCATTTTGAAGTTTTAATTTTGATATAACAAGGTTGATTACCGGGTTACTTTATCAGTCTAAATCAGGCAGAGTAATCAACTTGGCATCCTCCCAGAGGTGTTCTATATCATAGAAAGCACGTGTCTCTGGGGTAAAGATATGGACGATGACGTCCGCATAATCTATTGCAACCCACTGTGCATTACCGAGTCCAACACAGTTGATTGGCTTCTCACCGACGGCTTCACGAACATAGTCGCTCACCGATCCTGCAATAGATTCTACCTGTTGAGTGGAGTTACCCTGGCATATTACGAAATAGCGACAGATAGTACCATCAATCTCTGATAGGTCTGCAATAACTATGCCATGTCCTTTCTTATCTTGAATTCCTTTTGTTATAAGTTCTACTAATTTCTTTGTTTCTTCCATTAAGTTACATTATTATATGAGATGCAAAGGTAGCGTAAAAGGAATGAAGCACAAAATAAATTTTGTTTTATTTAGCAATTTGTTACCATTTGACGAAGTTGTCCACTTTAACCAACGTAGAACTCCATTAAAGAACAAATTTAACTCTTTTATTAAAAAAAGTCGTTAGAAGTTTTGGTAGTTAAAGAAAAAGTGCTAACTTTGCACTCGCAATTCGGAAATGAGTTGCTTAGTTATTGGGATATGGTGTAATGGTAACACTACAGATTCTGGTCCTGTCATTCCTGGTTCGAGTCCGGGTATCCCAACAAAGATGAGAGAGTTGAGTATTCAACTCTCTTTTTTCGTTTCATAAAGTATTTATCTTCTTACACAGTAGAGTATGAAAAAGTTTATTGCAGCCATTTTGGCAGTATTTGGAATAGGGATGGGTGCATCAGCACAAAGTGCGTACAAGAATGTTGATGTAAATGGTTTTGAACAGCTGATTAAGTCTGATTCTGTTCAGTTGGTGGATGTTCGCAGACTTAATGAGTATAAGGAAGGACATATTCCAGGCTCACTACATATCGACGTATTGGATTCTACATTTCTAACGAAGGCTCTTGCTACGCTTGACAAGCATCGTGCTTGTGCGGTTTATTGTCGTTCGGGGAAGCGTTCGGCTATGGCTGCTTCTCTTCTTAGCAAGGAGGGCTTTAAAGTAACTAACCTTTTAGGGGGTATCATAGCATGGAATGAGGCAAAGAAGAAGACGGTTAAGGAGTGACGAAACCATCTTTCAGAGTAGATACTATGTGTGACAGATACTCCTGTCATCTGTCTTCTTTGAGTAAAGAAAAGTCTGTTTTCGATTTTTTTTCATGAAGAAAAATATTTCTTTTCATGAAGAAAAATATTTCTTTTCACGATAAAAAATATTTCTTCTCATGAAAGTAAATTCGGCAATGAAGCTTTTTGTGGAGTGGAGCTGTGGATAAAGTAGAACAAAGAAAGGGGCAATCCTATGCGGAATTGCCCCTTTCTTTGTTTCTATTTTACCCTTCCCTCCGTCCTTTATTACCATGGACGAGCATGGTAGGGATGTTATGTTTTATTTGTTTTCAGCATCGATTGCCTTAATCTTCTGCTTCACCTCTTCCATATCATCTTTGAGTTTCTGAATACGACGGTTCATATCATCAATAAGGCTATTGCCCTTCTTTGAACTAATATTGAGGAACCCAAGATTGTTCTCGTAGGTATTTATCTCCTGTTTCAGTTGTTCGAAGCGTCTGAGGAGACGGCCGCGCTCGTTGTCAAGAGCATCTGCACCACGGTCTGCAACCTTCTTCAGATTGTTACGGAAGTTGTCAACACGCTTGCGAGCAGCAGAGATATGGAGGTCCTTATATATCTTGTCCAATACCTCATGATACTCTTTATAAAGCTTGTCTTTCTCCTTGTAAGGTACGTGCCCCACCTTATTATATTGCTCAGTCAGCTCTTGAACCTTCTCGTGCAAACCTTCCTCGGCCTTTTCTGCGTGTTCCTTCAATTGCTTGATGATGTCACGTTTCTTGTTCAGGTTCTCATGCTCCTCATTACGAGAGTCTGCATGGACAGCGTTACGAGCCTCAAAGAAATGGTTACAAGCAGCCAAGAAATCATTCCATAGCTGGTCACCAATCTTCTTAGGAACCATACCAATGGTCTTCCACTCCTTCTGTAATGCAATGAGTTTATCTGATGTTGCTTTCCAGTCAGTAGAGTCACTTAATGCCTTTGCCTTCTCAACAAGTGCCTTCTTCTTCTCTGCGTTCTCAGCAAACTGCTCTTTAAGCTGCTTGAAGAATTCGCCTTTACGGCCGAAGAAATCGTCACATGCAGCACGAAAACGCTCAAAGATCTTAACGTTCATCTTCTGTGGAGCAAAGCCGATAGTCTTCCATTCTTGCTGAATAGCTATTATCTCCTTTGTACGTTTCTCCCAATCAGCAGAGGTCTTATTCTCCTGTTTAGCGATATCCTCAACCTTTTCGCAGAGTGCAGTCTTCTTTGTTAGATTCTCTTCCTCATGGTTGCGAAGTGTCTCGAAATGCTGTTGATGGCGTTTGTTGATAACAGTACTTGCAGCCTTAAAGCGTGTCCAAATCTGTTCACGAAGCTCCTTTGCCACAGGACCAGTCTCTCGGTATTCCTGATGAAGCTCCTGTAACTGATGGAAAGCACTGATGATATCTGTTTCGTCAGCTAACTTTTCTGCAGCCTCACACAGTTTTGTCTTCTTCTCAAGATTCTTTTTGAAATCGTATTCTCGTGCCTCTCGGTTGAGGTTTAACAAGTCGTAGAACTGTTCAACATAGAGTTGATAGTTACGCCAAAGCTCGTTAGCCTTTTCAGCAGGGACAAGTTTGATTTCTTTCCACTCCTGTTGTAGCTTCTTGAGCTTGTCGAAATTCTTGTTAGCCTCATCTGGAGTAGTAGCCATCGCCTTAATCTGCTCGATGATAGACTCTTTCTTCTTCAGATTTTGCTGTTTCTCTTCTTCAAGCGCAAGGAATGCTTTCTGGCGTTTTTCTTTGATAATGGTCATCTCCGCCTTAAAGACTTCTTCGTCCTCATCAGGTAGTACCTGATATTTCTCAGGGTCTCCGCCATTGTTGAGATATTCCTTTTGTTGTGCTTCGCGCTCGGCAAAGTGCAACTTATAGAATACCGTTTTAAGGTGTTCCACTTCTGCTTTTTCAGGTGTATCGTCACTATCGACGATAGCCTTTAGACGCTCTATGATTTCCTTTTTTGAACTATACGCCTTTGCAGCAGGGTTTGTCTCCTCGCTTTCAGGCTGTGTTTCAACTGGCTGTTTGAGGTCTTCTGCTGCTTTAGTATTAGTTTCCTGTGCTTCTTCAGAATTATCTTTTGAGGCGTTAGTTACAACTTCTTCAGACAGCTTAACTTCTTCTGCACCCTGCTTCAGGGTATTTTCTTGAGAGTCCATCATTTCACTTTTTGTTTGTGATTTGGGTTTTTCCACATTCAAGGTTTCAGACCATTGCAAAGATGCCGGTAGTCTTCTACCATATAACATATCATTTGCAAACTTAGACAAAAAGTTTGAAAATACCTAATTTTAAGTTGTTTTTTTTATTTCTCTGCTCTAAAGCAATCGTTTATGGCGTAGGAACCACCATGAAGCAACGGAAACAACGACTGATAAGAGCATTGCTACAGGGAATCCCCAAGGGTTTGTTTCCATTCCGTTGACGAGGTTCATACCGAAGAGAGAGGATATTAGGGTTGGCAACATCATGACAATAGACACCGAGGTGAGCGTACGCATCACGGTGTTCATGTTGTTGTTGATAATACTTGAGTAGGTATCCATTGTTGACTCAAGGATGTCTGAATAGATACTTGTCGTTTCTCGTGCCTGTGACATCTCAATGTTTACGTCTTCAATGAGGTCGGCATCCAACTCGTCTATCTGCAGTTTGAACTTCAACTTAGCCAGGAGGTTCTCGTTACCACGGATAGATGTGATGAAATAAGTGAGCGAATCCTGTAGTCTACTTAGTCCGATAAGGCTCTCATTATCCACTCCTCTATCCAAGTTGTGTTTTGCCTTCTCAATCAAAGTACTGATTTGCTTCAGTCGTTTAAGGTACCATACGGCAGAAGAGAGGAAGAGACGGAAGATAAGGTCTACATAGTCGGTGAAGCCTTCATTCCTTTTTTGCTGATAGCTGACGAAGTCGAGCATCATATTCGTCTCAAAGTTACAAACCGTGATGGTCACATCTCTTTTATGAATAATACCCAATGGCACCGTAGTATAAGGTGTTCGTGAGCGTATCTCCTTCACGTATGGTATACGAAGGATAATCAGCATCCATCCATCATCATATTCATAGCGAGCTCGCTCATCGGTATCGCTGATATCCGATAAGAAATAGTCTGGAATATGAAAGGTGTCTTCGAGTTCTTGTTGGTCTTGTTCTGTTGGGCAAGTAACCTGAATCCAGCAGTTTGGCTGCCATTCTTTAATGGTATTCAGGGTTCCGTTAATGTTCCAATATGTCTTCATTAGCTAATCTCCATAGTTAAATAATATGGTGGGGATTAGCAACTTCTTGTTGTAATCCTCACGTCTACGAATTGTAATTCTCCGCGTGATAATCGTCCATTTATAATCTACGTATTGGTTTTGTGAGTGCAAAATTAGACAAAAAAATCGGTTGTGGCAAACAAAAGATTAAGTTTTTCATTGTATAGCAAGTGCTGAATTGGTTTCATGAGAGAAAAGATGCCGAATGGTTGTGGGGGTATATCGCTTGTGTGACTATTATCGTGTATTATATATAAAAAGGTGTATTCTCAGCATCAATAGTATGATAAGAGACGCTTTCTCTTTGTTTTATATTCCTGCTTTACGCTGGTCAATAGATTGTTAAGGGATGTTTTTGTTCTGAATAGGACTATCTGGGCAATATTGATAATCTTCTTGACTAATTTCTCAGACCCTTGTCAAGAGGAGTGGGGACACCCCGCACGGGTTGTGCGGAGCTTGAATACCAATAGTATATACTATTAGCAAGGGAGCAGTCTTATGTATTTAACTTACTCATTTGGTGTGCTAAGGCTTTTATCTCAGCCCTTGCAGGTTTCCCAGTACCTGTTTTGGGGAGGGAGGGAACGTGGAAGACGAAGCGAGGCTGCCAGAATTTGGGGAGATGTCGTTGGCAGAGTGCTTTAATGTCATTGGTGTTGTCTTGTGTTGAGAGCAAGACAACAGCTTCTCCAAAACGCTCATCAGGACAGCTGGTTATGGCAAAGTCGGCTGTTAGATAGGGTTTTAGACGCTGTTCCACTTCCTCAATTTGAATCTTGATGCCGCCCGAGTCAATTACATTATCTTTCCTTCCGAGGATACGAAAACAAGGAGTTTTAATGTTATCTTCTGTTGTGAAAGGGCTAATCTCAGCTCTGTCGTTGGTTACCAATGGATGTGAACATACAGCAGGGGCGTCAATGACAAGACAACCTTCCTCGTTGAGCCACACAGTCACACCCTCGAAAGGCTTATACCATTCGCTCGCATTGGGTCCGTTTAGGCGTCGTAGGGCTATGTGAGAGAGTGTTTCTGTCATACCGTATGTACTCCATACCGCATTAGGGAAATTGAGTAGGGCCGCTGATAGTTTGTCGTCAATAGCACCACCACCTATTATTAGGTGGCGTATATGGCGTAATCTCTCACATTCTTTAGGTACTTGTAGGGAGTTATAAACCTGTAATGGTACCATAGCAGCAAAGGTTATCTCTTCGTCGGGGAGGTCTGCTTCTGCCAAGGAAGCATCAGATAGGGGATGTCCGGATGGTGTGACACTCAACAAACGCAGGTTGCGTTCGATACTCCTTACCACTATCATCTTTCCCGCAATGTAGTCGAGTGGCATACAGAGTAAGGCTGTGTCGCCTGCTTTCAAGCCAAGGAAATCGCAGGTGATACGGGCTGAGTTGAGCATACGTTGCTTCTCCACCCACAGCGGTTTAGGCTTACCTGTAGAGCCACTGGTGTGTACAAGGAGTTGTGGACAGTCATTCTGCCATTCTGAAAGAAAGTCTTGTAGTGTCATTTTTGCTGTTTTTTGTGCTATTGGGCCAATGGGGCTAATAAGCCTAATAGGGCTAATAATAACTATCTTGTTGTTTATTTGTGCTATTGGGCCAATAGGGCTAATAAGCCTAATAGGGCTAATAATAACTATCTTAATCGCTGATCCATAGCTGATCGCGCCTTATCTCTAATGGCATTGGGATATTGTCAGTGAAGAGTTGTCCCGTACCTAATCCCTGTGGGGTGGTGATATTCGACCCATAGATATCTGCGGTTAGTTGTGCGATAGCATTCAGTCCGATGTTACTCTCAAGTGCTGAGGTTATCCAAGAACCGATGTTACGTTCCTTTGCCATTGTGATCCACTCCCTTGTACCCGTCATTCCCCCATGTAGACTCGGCTTGAGGATGATGAATTGTGGGCGGATTGTGTCGAGTAATAATGCTTTCTCGGCAGGGTCATTGACCCCTATTAGTTCCTCGTCGAGGGCTATCGGTAGCGGAGAATCAGCACACAAGCGTGCCATCTCCTGCCATTGATGCTGTCGGATAGGCTGTTCGATGGAATGAATGTCATATTGTGCCAGTGCTTCCAACCGTTGCATAGCCTCCTCAGGGGCAAAGGCTCCATTTGCATCAACACGTAGTTCGACTCGATCACGTGTGAAGTTCTGACGGATATGACGTATGAGTTCGATTTCTTTCTTGAAGTCTATTGCTCCTATCTTGAGCTTCACACAGCGGAAGCCAGCTGTGAGTTTTGCTTCTAACCGCTGAAACATCTCGTCAAAGGACCCCATCCAAACGAGTCCGTTGATGGTGATTCCCTCTTCTCCTCGGCCAAACGACGTATTGAAGAGGTTGATACTTCCCTTGGCATCCAGCTGTGCCTTAGCCGTTTCCAACCCAAAGAGCATAGAGGGAAAAGGGCGCATAGCATCAATGTCTATCCTCCCTGTACGACAGAAATCCTCACAGAAGGAATGTAGTCTCTGCTCATATTGTTCGTCAGGCATGGCGTCGCACGACAGGTCGGGGAGTGTTGCGCATTCCCCTACACCCACGACTCCCGGTTGATAGGTGTCAGATAGTGTGACATAATAGCTTTTCCTCGTTGTGTAAACACCCCGTGAGGTACCTGCAGGGACGTGGAAATGAAGCGTGCGTGAGGTGATATTTATCTTGTACATAGTATAATCATTATTGCTTGTTTCTATATTCAATTCTTGCTTTTGTCATCTGCTCACGTATACCACCATGTTTAAGGAAATCCTCTTTGATATAGTCTAAATATCTTCTAAGTATTACGTCTTCTTGATGAATTAGGGTGATAGCAATGTTCGCAATGGTTTCATCGGTGCGTACCTGAATGGCATTGCGATAAAAAGAAGAGTCATTATGCTTGGCACATACGCGCCGAGCGATGATAGCATTCTTATCGTTTACATTCCATTTAGCAAGACCTCGGACACGAAGATAGTCTTCATAATCAATTAATAGTTCCTGTAGACTGGCGCGTGCAACGTTTACCAACTTTATTTCAGTTTCTGCAGAAGTCGTTGAGGCAGCACATCCTTCAGCAATGTTCTGCTTTCCCGAGCGAGCAGCTTGTACCATCTGGTCTATTGTCCTATCGTTTCTTTCCAGAAAGTGGTGGGCAAAGTAGTAGGTGATATCGTATATACACTCAGCCTTCTGATAAGCTATTAGGTTTCGATAGTTGCCTTTTTGTGGCAAGAAAGGTGTTTCCATGATTGTTTCAATAGGATGTTGATAATAATAATTCTGTTAGGATTATTAGGCCTATTGGGCTTATAGGCCTAATAGAGCAACAATTCTACAGTTCTTATTTATTAAAGGCAATATTGGCCTCATTGGTCTAATAAGGCCAATGAGGCTATAACCAATTATGGGAACTGCGGATACTTGTCGAAATCTGGCTTGCGCTTTTCAAGGAAGGCCTTGCCTCCTTCCTGTGCTTCATCAAGTGTGTAGTAGAGCATGGTGGCGTCACCTGCAAGCTCCTGAATACCTGCCTGACCATCGAGTTCGGCGTTGAAGCCTGCCTTCATCATACGGAGAGCCAGTGGAGAACGCTCTATCATTGTCTCTGCCCATTCTATACACTCGTCTTCGAGATGGTCGAAAGGTACTACCTTATTGACCAGTCCCATGCGTTCTGCCTCTACTGCAGAGTATTGACGACACAAGAACCAGATCTCACGAGCCTTCTTCTGACCGACAATACGGGCCAGATATGATGCACCGAAACCAGCATCAAAGGATCCAACCTTGGGTCCAGTCTGCCCGAAGATGGCATTGTCTGATGCTATGGTGAGGTCGCATACCACGTGGAGGACGTGTCCACCACCAATGGCATAACCATTAACCATTGCGATGACAGGCTTTGGAAGACGCCTAATCTGCATCTGTAAGTCGAGTACATTAAGGCGTGGAACACCATCAGTACCTATGTATCCACCATGTCCCTTCACGTGCATGTCGCCTCCAGAGCAGAACGCCTTGTCGCCAGCACCAGTCAGTATAACGACGCGTATATCGAGGGCTTCACGACAGTAGTTAAAGGCCTGCGTCATTTCCCATACTGTCTTTGGTGTGAAAGCGTTACGATAGCGTGGGCGATTGATGGTTACTTTCGCTATGTGGTTATACTCTTCAAAGAGGATTTCCTCAAAGTTAAAGCCTTCAATAGGCTTCCATTCTCTTTTCTCCATAAGGTCTTTTGTTTTTATTGATTATAGGGAGCTTGCCAAGGCATTCCTAAAAAGAGGGTAGACCATGGCAAGTTGTTCTTATTTAAAAGCTTGATAATAATCCTTCAAGGCTTGTGCATCTTCCTCTACATTGGTGAATACTTCCAAAAGGACTGGTCCTTCTTCTGAGTTAAAGAATTTGTCAAGATTCTCATATAGCTCTTCTTCGTTATGTGCAGATAGATAGACGATGTCATGTGCTTGGCAGACACCCTCCGCAGAGGTCGTATGCTCAGCACCAATAGCACTATCTCGGTAGGGAGAACGCTCCAATCCCGATAGCTGATGGAAGATTCCTCCACCGCCATTATTAAGTAATAAGATAGAAAGATTGGGTGAGAGCGACTCGTTCCATAGTGCGTTCTGATCATAGAAGAAGCTCAGGTCACCAATAACACAGTAGACATCCTCTTCGTCTTGATGTGCAATAGCATAACCGACAGCCGTTGACAAGGAGCCTTCAATACCATTCACACCTCGATTGACATAGATGTATTGGTCAGAGAAGATATTGCCGAGGCGCACTGCCGAGCTGTTGGCGTAGAAGAGTTGCCCATCAATAGCCTCTTCTCTCATCTTGTGATGAAAGGTCTTGACAGCCAACAGTTGTGAGAAACGTGGTTTTAGCGTATTACGAATAGCCTTGGCTTTATCAAAGAGCTTGTCCCATTGTGTCACAAAAGCCTTTTGTTCCACTCCTACCGTCTCATTAGCAAGGATGCTGATAACCTCTTCTGCCGACCCTTGGATAATGTCGGTTGTGTGCATAAAGGTGTCACAACAATCCCCGCCTTCGTTCACAACGATTGACATCTTACACTCACTCTTACGAAGAAATTGACGAAGTCGTTTACTAACGATGGTCCCTCCTATATATATAAGGTGGTCTGGGTGGTAGCTGTCATCCTCTTCAATCATCATTAAAGCCTCATCCAGAGGTTGTGAAGGCCCAATATCGTCATCAGCCAATTTCTCTTGAATGACGACCGCAACCTTCTTTATCTCCTCGATAGGCTCAAGTAAGTTGCCTACAACTTCGGGGATTAGTTGTCCGAGGACGACCATTGGCTTTTTTGAACAGAAGAAATCTGCTGCTATTTCATAGACACTTGTGTCATTGGTTACAGCAGGGTAGACTGTGATACGACGTTCGTCGGGTAGTTGCATGACGTCGTAATCAAATAAAGGTTCGGTGATGGGCACATTGATATGTACAGGACCGCCACCATTTAGGTGTAGGACATTCAACGCTTCATTGACCAATCGGTTGCAATACCAGCATTCCTCGTCGTTGTGAGGTTCGGGGAGTGTGACACTCTTGCGTACGTTTGGTTCTAATGCACGGTGTTGTTGTAGTGTTTGTCCGTCCTGTTGGTCAATCCACTGAGGTGGTCTGTCGGCTGAAATGATAACCAATGGGCGCTTCTGATAGAAGGCTTCTGCGGCAGCAGGTGCCACGTTGAGCAAGGCCGATCCAGACGTAACGCAAACGACAACAGGTTCGTTGTCAGCCAAGGACATACCCAATGCCACAAATCCTGCCGACCGCTCGTCAGTCACGGGATAACATTCTATATCGGGACAAGCGCAGAGGTTGTGTACAATCGGTGAGTTACGAGAACCTGGACAGACAACTGCTTTTGTGATGCCTTCCTTTACGAGCAAGGCAGTGAGTATGTTAACGTTTTCTTTGGTGCTGTACATAATGGGTGATGGGTGATGGGTGTTGGGTGATGATGGTTAGGGTTATTGGGCTTATAGGGCCTATTTGGGCTATTGGGCTAATAAGGCCTATAGGGCCAATAAGCCTAATAAGCCTAATAAGGCCAATAATGCTTATTAGGCTAATCCCTTATTAATAGCTTTCGCATTGTGTCGAGTTTAGATTCTGTCTCCAGCCATTCATTCTCTTCGATGCTGTCCTTTAAGAGCCCACCACCAGCATAGAGGCGGCAAGCAGAGCGGGAGAGTTGCATACAACGGAGTGTGACATAGAGCTTTGCCGTACCGTTTTCAGAGAGCAGTCCACTGAACCCACTATAATAACCTCTGTTGAGTTGTTCGTTAGATAGGATGAATTGCTGTGCCTTATCCTTAGGTATACCACATACTGCAGGGGTAGGGTGGAAGGCTGTAAGGAAGGTTCCAAGGCGTTGCCTATCCTTGAGAAGGAAACGAAAGTCTGTGCGGAGATGAGCCAGGTGGGCTGCACGTGTCGTGTAAGGTTCGCTTTCTGTAACCTCCATCGCAAACGGCTGTAAGCAAGTACGGATATAATCTGTCACAAGTTGTTGCTCCTCTCTATTCTTGTCAGACCATCTCATGTCTTCACCCGCATATCTCATCGTACCTGCTAAAGCCATGGTTTGATAACCATTAGCGTCTCCACGGAGAAGAATCTCCGGACTTGCAATGAGCCACATACCCGTCGCTGGTGTGTAGAAAAGAGCGATGTATGAGCGAGGATACATACTACAAGCATTCAAGAAGATGTCCCGAGGACTCATGTGCTCGTCTTTCTGTTCGATGACCGAGCGAGCCAAGACCAATTTTCGGAATGTATTGCGTTCCAACTCACTATGGAAATGACAGAAATCATTGTGATAGTCCTCACGATAAGCGATACTTGATGCGGTAAACACAGCATCGTCTTGCCATTCGGGAATAGCTTCAAAACCTTTACTCCCATCTAATGGAAGGACGACCGAAGTGCCCTTTGGACCATCCAGCAAGTAGACTTTATCATTAGTATGGCAACTGAAGGGAGCAATAACAAATCCTTCTCGTCCGTTAAGGGCTGTGAGGGAAGAGAAAACTGACGGCTGTTCTGGTTGAGTATAGCAATGACAAACCTCCTCAAAAGGTTCGCGATAGATAAAAAAAGAATCCATTTACTTCTTCTGTGGGGCTATGACGTAGTTGGTAACTTGTACGCTTGAAATAAGTTCGTTATCGTCATTCTTGATGTCAATGTTCCATACGTGTAGTGTACGCCCTTTGTGAATCAGTTTCCCATAAGCCGTAACCGTTCCACCGTATGGCATTGCCTTGACATGATTACCGTGTACATTAATACCCATAGCCATCATCCCAGGGCATAAAGCCATCGATCCAACCCCTGCAAGGTTCTCTGCAAGTGCCAAAGAAGCACCGCCTGCGAGGAAGCCAAAAGGCTGTTTATTGCGGTCGTCAACCGCCATTCTTGCTTTTAAGGTGTCGTCTTCTGGTGTCGAAATAAACTCCATACCGAGTGTATGACTTAGTCCGTCTTCCCCTTTGATATGTTCCCAAACTTTATCTATGTTCATCACTTTGTCTGTTTAATGCTATGCAAAGGTAGTAAAAAGTTAGATAGATTGCAACATTACAGCAATAGTTATGAGGTGCTAAGCGGCTATTAAATGTATGTTGTCATGTGTTCTGGTAGATTATGTTATCCTAAGACTCATGTGCACAAAGGTATATGAAAGTTGGAGGGGTAGCTTCCTCACTCGCTGTTGCATAGGTGGTCTATCCCCAATTCCAGCTGGTCCTTTCTCCTTCCCCAGCTGCCTTTTCCCCTTTCTCCTCCCTCGATGGGAGAGGTGTAAAATGTGAGGTCACTCCTCATGGACGGCTGATAAAAGGAGATGAAACGTTACGCTTGCAGATTGAAATTGTGAGAGTAGTTCAGTAATCACCCTCCTCTAAATTTGTACAGAGGTCGGTTGTGAGTCCGTTCTTGTCTGTCTTTTTCAGTAATCGTTCCCTCTCTCAATTGCGAAAGAGGCTGGGGACGTAACAAGAAGAGGCCCTTCTACGTTCGAGAACATGCCCTTCTTGCATCAAGAAGACGCCCTTCTTGGGGCAAGAAAGGCATGTTCTTAAACGCTATTCGTAACATTCTGATTCCTTGTGGGTTATGAATGTTATAATAGAAGGCTATATGCCCTTGTCTTGAGAACCATTAGTTCAAGTCTGTGTAATGACTTTTCATAATTCACAGACCAATCAGAAGTGTGGAGTGATAGTCGAGACATCGCCTATGTGTACGTAAGAAAAAGTAAAAGGGAGTCATCCTTTCTTTCACAGATGACTACCGATTTATGTACATTGGTAGAGGCTCATAGATCCCCATAGCCAATTTAGTTCACATAGAGTGCCACTACTGGCTATCGTAAATAATTAAATTCTCCCTTCTTTTTGCATACAATTCCAATCGAGCTAAGAGTGAAATATGAAGATGTTAAGGATTGGCTGAATGAGAGCGAAAATAATTTTGCTGTCATATCTGTCACCCTTTTGTTGTATATAATCTATTGAATGATAATGAGTTAGCGTCAAATGTTAAAATGACAGCAACTTAGTTTAAAACTAAAACTGTAATTATAGCTCATCTCTTAGACATTTTCAAGTGCCATTATTATTCTTACTAATCGCATGGTTATTTACTATCAGTGTATCCTCGAGTAGGTATCTTGGAAGACTTTGTTGCATGATGTAGGTTGGAAGCAGCAGAGTTATGTAATCCGAACAGGCAGTTCGATAATAAAAACAAAATCTGTTTAGGCACTGAAAAGCAATATGGGATAAATATTGAAAAGTAAGTGTTATAAATGCGAAGTAGCCATAAAAAAGTCAAAACCAGCCATAATTTGCGAATTATTTATTAAATTTGCAAACTATAAGAATATATTCGATTTAATTATAAATATGAACGTTTTAGAATTATCTGAGCAGGAGATTGGTCGCCGCCAAAGCCTGCAAGAATTGCGAGAGATGGGGATTAATCCTTATCCAGCGGCAGAGTTCCCAACAAATGCTTACTCTACTGATATCAAAGAGCAGTTCAAAGAAGACGAGCACCGTGAGGTTGTAATTGCTGGTCGTATGATGGGACGTCGTGTTATGGGCAAGGCCTCCTTCGCAGAATTACAGGATAGTAAGGGTAGAATTCAGGTTTATATCACTCGAGATGACATCTGTCCGGGTGAAGATAAAGATTTATATAATAAGGTATTCAAGAAGTTACTCGACATAGGTGACTTCATCGGCGTTAAGGGTGAAGTGTTTAAGACACAGATGGGAGAAATCTCTGTACATGCAAAAGAGATTACCCTCTTGGCTAAAAGTTTGAAGCCTCTACCTATCGTAAAGTATAAGGACGGTGAAGCCTACGACAAGTTCGAGGATCCAGAGCAGCGTTATCGTCAGCGTTATGTCGACCTCGTTGTGAATGATGGTGTGAAAGATACTTTCTTGAAGCGTGCCACCGTACTGCGTACTATGCGTAAGTTCTTCGACGAGGCAGGATATACAGAGGTGGAGACTCCAACCTTGCAGAGTATTGCTGGTGGAGCAAGTGCACGTCCGTTCATCACCCACTTTAATGCTCTCAACATCGAGATGTATATGAGAATTGCAACAGAACTTTATCTGAAGCGTCTGATTGTCGGTGGTTTTGAGGGTGTTTATGAGATTGGTAAGAACTTCCGTAACGAAGGTATGGACCGTTTCCATAATCCAGAGTTCACTTGTATGGAGCTTTATGTACAGTACAAGGACTATAACTGGATGATGTCTTTCACCGAGAGATTGCTTGAGAAGATATGTACAGAGGTAAATGGCAAACCAGAAGTACAGGTCGGTGATAAGGTTATCAGCTTCAAGGCGCCATTCCGTAGACTGCCAATTCTTGACGCAATCAAGGAGAAGACGGGCTTTGACCTTAGTGATAAGACAGAGGACGAAATCCGTAATATCGCTGTAAACGAGCTGAAATTAGAAGAGATAGACGAGAGCTTCGGTAAAGGAAAGCTTATTGACGAAATCTTCGGAGAGTTCTGTGAGGGTACATACGTACAACCAACCTTCATTACAGACTATCCTGTTGAGATGTCACCACTGACGAAGATGCACCGTTCAAAGCCAGGCTTGACAGAACGCTTTGAGTTGATGGTTAATGGAAAGGAGTTGGCTAATGCTTATTCAGAGCTTAACGACCCAATTGACCAGGAGGAGCGTTTCGTAGAACAGATGCGCTTAGCAGATAAGGGTGATGACGAAGCGATGATTATTGACCAAGATTTCCTCCGTGCTTTGCAGTATGGTATGCCTCCTACATCAGGTATCGGTATCGGTATCGACCGTTTGGTGATGCTGATGACAGGTAAGGAATACATACAGGAAGTATTGCTCTTCCCACAGATGAAGCCAGAACCAAAGATTCCACAGTCTTCTGTTAAGGAATGGGCTGAGCTCGGAGTAGCTGAAGAGTGGGTCTATGTTCTGCGTAAGGCAGGCTTTAACCTCATCTCTGATATCAAAGAGGAGAAGGCACAAGGGCTGCAGCAGAAACTTGGAGAAATCAACAAGAAGTACAAGCTTGGCTACGAGAAGCCTTCTGTTGAGGATATCCAAAAGTGGATTGAAGAAGCAAATAAAAGATAAGAAAGTAGAAGCAAATAGGTAAGAAAGTAGGGAGTAAGCTATTGTTCTGATATAGGATAGAAGAAACAGGGAGATGGTGTTGCGTCAAGAGAGGGGTTTATAACACCCTGCTGATACGCTAATCTTATCCCACTCTTAGCCTTATTACCCTATAACCTTTTTACTTTAGTGACTATGTTCGACATCGGTAAAATAGCAATCATAGGAAGCGGTAGCTGGGCAACGGCTATCGCTAAGATTGTTGTGGAGCATACGCATCATATTGGTTGGTACTTCCGACGTGACGATAAGATAGAAGAGTTTAAACGGAGAGGACATAACCCAACCTATCTCACCAGTGTGAAGTTTAATATGAAGGAGGTGATGCTCTCATCAGATATCAATGCGATAGTACAAGAGTATGACACGTTGGTGTTTGTAACTCCTTCTCCTTATCTGAAAGCATTACTAAAGAAGCTGAAGACAAAGGTAAGTTCTAAGCTGATAGTGACAGCTATTAAGGGTATTGTTCCCGACGAGAACCTTGTGTGTTCGGAGTATTTCCATGAGGCATATAATGTACCTTACGATAATCTTGCAGTCATTGGCGGTCCTTCTCATGCGGAGGAAGTGGCAATGGAACGCTTGACCTATCTCACAGTGGGTTGTTCTGATCTCAGTAAGGCACGTGCTTTCACGGAGGTGTTGGCATCAAACTATGTAAAGACAAAGACCTCTCCAGACGTCCTCGGTATAGAGTATGCATCTGTATTGAAGAATGTCTATGCCATTTCGGCTGGTATTTGTTCTGGTTTGAAGTATGGTGATAACTTTCAGGCAGTACTGATGTCAAATGCAATGCAGGAGATGGAGCGCTTCCTCAATACGATAAATCCTATCAAGCGGTCTATCATTGACAGCGTGTATCTTGGTGATCAATTGGTGACAGGATATAGTAAGTTCTCTCGAAACCACACCTTTGGTACAATGATAGGAAAAGGATACAGCGTTAAATCAGCACAGATAGAGATGGAGATGGTTGCTGAGGGCTATTTCGGAACAAAGTGTATGAAAGAGATTAATCGTCGTCTACACGTCAATATGCCTATCCTTGATGCTGTATATAACATCCTTTATGAGCGTATTAGTCCACAAATAGAAATAAAATTATTAACAGATTCATTTAGATAAACACAAATGGAAAGTATTAAGTTAGACATCACAAAAGCGGTTCAGTTTCTGAATCCAGGCACAGTAGAGGCTTATGCCCCTCATGTTGCTGCAGCTCAAGACGCTTTAGAGAAGGCTACTTGCCCAGGTAATGATTTCCTTGGATGGTTGCATTTACCATCAAGTATTACTCCAGCGTTCCTTGATGAGATTCAAGCAGTTGCCAATACACTCCGTGACAAGTGTGAGGTGGTTGTCGTTGCAGGTATCGGTGGTTCTTACCTCGGTGCTCGCGCTGTCATTGAAGCATTGGGTAACAGCTTCGCTTGGCTTGTAAATGATAAGAAGAACCCAACTATCCTCTTTGCTGGTAACAATATTGGTGAGGATTACCTCGCTGAGTTAACAGACTATCTGAAGGATAAGAAGTTTGGTGTTATCAATATTTCTAAGTCTGGTACAACGACCGAGACTGCCCTTGCATTCCGTCTTTTGAAGAAGCAATGTGAGGATCAACTGGGCAAGGAGAATGCTAAGGATGTCATTGTTGCTATCACTGATGAGCACAAGGGTGCTGCACGTGCTGCTGCAACAAAGGAAGGCTATAAGACATTTATTATTCCTGATAATGTCGGTGGACGTTTCTCTGTACTCACTCCAGTTGGTTTGTTGCCTATCGCTGTTGCTGGTTTCGATGTAAAGAAGCTTGTTGAGGGTGCGCAGGTGATGGAGAAAGAGACTTCTGTTGACGTTCCTTTCGCAAACAATATCGCAGCACGTTACGCAGCAGTTCGTCAAGGCCTCTACTCACAAGCAGGCAAGAAGATTGAGATTGTAGCTAACTTCCAGCCAAAGCTCCATTTCTTTGCTGAGTGGTGGAAGCAGCTCTATGGAGAGAGTGAAGGTAAGGATCGCAAGGGTATCTTCCCAGCGGCTTGTGACTTCACAACCGACCTCCACTCTATGGGTCAGTGGATTCAGGAGGGTGAACGTTCTATCTTTGAGACAGTCATCTCTATCGAGGAGCCTAATGCTAAGGTTCTCTTCCCACATGATGAGGAAAATCTTGATGGCTTGAATTTCCTCGCTGGTAAGCGTGTTGACGAGGTTAATAAGATGGCTGAGCTTGGTACACGCTTGGCACACGTTGATGGTGGTGTCCCTAACATCCGTGTTAGTGTTCCTAAACTGAATGAGTATTACCTCGGTCAGCTTATTTATTTCTTCGAGAAGGCCTGCGGTATTAGTGGTCTTGTGCAAGAAGTTAATCCTTTCAATCAGCCAGGTGTTGAGGCATACAAGAAGAACATGTTTGCTCTTCTTAATAAGCCAGGGTACGAAGCAGAGAGTAAAGCTATTCAGGAAAGACTGACTAAGGAATAAGAACCTCTCCCCAATCTCTCCTCAAAAGGGAGGGAAGCACCCTATCCAAGCTCCTCGAATGGGGAGGAATACCTACTGAAACGAAGTTAGGGTGGTGTGGATAGATGTCACGGAGAGTACTATTTATAATATTCTTACTATATCCTCAAGTTCTTCACATAGCTGAGGGACTTGAGGATAATAATATATAATAATAAGGTGAAGCAAGTTACGATGATGTCACAACCTCAGCAAGACAGCCCTTCCGTAGGAGAGTCTTGGAGAGAACCCAGGGTAGTCCTCTTTGATATGGACGGTGTTCTTTATGATTCAATGCCCAATCACGGTATTGCTTGGCAGCGTGCTATGAAAGAGTTTGGTATCCACTTCACCCTTGAAGACTCATACGCAACGGAGGGAGCACGTGGAGTTGACACCATTCGTAAGTACGCAAAAGTCCAATTAGGTAAGGAACTTAGTGAGGATGAGGCCCAGCGAATATATGATGTTAAGGCACATTATTTCCATGAAATGCCTGAGGCTAAGGTGTTTGATGGTGTGATAGACCTCATGCGAAAGATTAAGGAAAGTGGATTAAAGATAGGTATTGTAACAGGAAGTGCACAACTTCCATTGATAGAGCGTGTCACTCGTGACTTTGGTGAGTTTCTTTCTAAGGACCAGATAACGACGGCCTACGATGTGAAGCGTGGTAAACCTAATCCCGATCCCTACTTGATGGGATTACAAAAAGCAGGTAACTATTCACCATCAGAGGGTATTGTTGTTGAGAATGCACCACTTGGAGTGCATGCAGGAGTAGCAGCAGGATGCTATACGGTGGCCATTAATAGTGGTCCTTTGGCTGATTCGGTGCTCTTAAAAGAAGGAGCTAACATCCTTTTCCCTACCATTCGCGAGTTTGCCGACAGTTGGGAGCATGTCTTAGAACGTCTCACAAAGCGTTAATTTGGGCTTTTTTAGCTTTTAGTCTACTTGTTTTCTACTATCATTCGTATATTGAAAAAACAATTATAAAAGCTTCCTTCTTCAATTTATTTACGTGAAAAGAAATATTTCTCATCATGAAAATAAATATTTCTTGTCGTGAAGAAAAATCTTTCTTATCATGAAATAAAATTCAAGCGAACAAAAGAAACGTGAAGCTAAAAAGCCTCACGATATTTATTTTCATCCTTGTCTTCGAGCATAGAGAGGTAGCTATTGTAACGACTCTCAGCTATGTAGTGGTCTTCGACAGCCTTTCTTACAGCGCAGCCAGGCTCATGTGTGTGCGTACAGTTTGAGAACCTGCAGTCTTTTGAGAACTTAAAAATCTCACGGAAGTAGCTTGTCAGCTCCTCACGTTCTATATCGAATGTTCCAAATCCCTTTATTCCTGGTGTGTCAATAAGATATCCGCCTATAGGCAACTCCAACATCTCGCTGAATGTTGTAGTGTGCATACCCGTGTTGTGAACATCAGATATCTCAGCCGTACGAAGGTTGACATGGGGTAGGAGAGCATTGATGATGGTTGATTTTCCTACGCCACTATTCCCACTCAAAAGGGTCACTTTCCCAGCCAGTAAAGGCTTTAGTTTCTCCACGCTAAACTCGTTATCTGCTTCAGCGCTTGCCTGTATCTCTACACATTGATATCCGATAGTGTCATAGAGATTCATCACGGCATGCTGATAACGTAATTCGTCCTCATCAAGTAAGTCGTGCTTATTGAATACGAGTGTTACTGGGATGCGATAAGCTTCAGCACTGGCAAGGAAGCGGTCGATAAAGGTTGTGGATGTTTCAGGATAGTTTGTTGTGACAACCAAGAACGCTTGATCGATGTTGGCAGCAATGATATGGCTCTGTTTTGATAGGTTAGGCGACTTTCGGATGATATAGTTTCGTCGGTCTTCTATCTCTGTGATGAAGGCCGTTCCCTCTTGGTTGGGCGTGATGACAACATGATCACCCACAGCCACGGGGTTAGTTGAGCGTATTCCTTTCAGTCGGAAATTGCCCTTAATCTTGCTATCTATCGTCTTGCCGTCATCGGTCTTCACCGTGTACCAGCTACCTGTGTTCTTAATTACTAAGCCGCGCATAAAAATAAAAGAGAGTGGCCCCTCTCCCTTACTCCTCCCCTAAAGGGAGGGGAGTAGTTACCGCCATTAATCTGAATAGAATTGTGATAGTCGGTACATATTACTCCCCTCCCTTTGGGGGAGGGGTAAGGGGGAGGGGCCGTTGTGTGTTTTCTTAAACGGTCATAATCTCTTTCTGCTTATCTTCTAACAGCGTATCAACCTGCTTGATAAACTTGTCATGAATCTTCTGTAAGCTGTCTTCAGCGTCCTTCTCATTGTCTTCGGAGAGGCCATCTTTGATAGCTTTCTTCAGTTTCTCCTTGATATCAGAGCGAACATTACGTATCTCAACCTTGGTACGCTCGCCTATTTTGTTGCATTGTTTCACCAAGTCGCGACGACGTTCCTCGGTAGGTTGAGGCAAGTTAAGGCGAATTAGCTCACCATTGTTCTCTGGTGTGATACCAACATCTGAGTCCATAATAGCCTTTTCAATGTCCTTGATGGCTTTCTTATCCCATGGCTTGATAGCGATGGTACGTGCGTCAGGCACCATGACAGAGGCAACCTGATTCAAAGGAACCTTTGAACCGTATGAATCTACTCGTACACCATCGAGGATGGCTACGTTTGCACGGCCAGCACGGATGCGCTGCAACTCATCACCGAGATACATCGTTGCCATTTCCATGCGCTCGCTGGCATCATTTAATGTCTGCTTAACGTCTATCATATTCCGTTGTGTTATTATTCAATGTTACAAAAATAGGTATTAATTCGGATATGTACAAGATTTTACTTTACTTTTTTGTCAAAATAAGGTCTTACTCCTTATACACTATCCGTATCGTTGGGAGGTTAGCTACTATTCTTACTTAAAATAAGCTTCTCAATCCTTCTTTATAAGAAAAGGTCTTGTGTTTCTTCCATGAGTAAGTCGATGATACGTCCTAAGCCTTCTTTGTCGTCTTCGTCGAAGTCGTTGAGGCGGGTGCTATCGATATCGAGTACACCACGGAAGGTATGTGCATCATCATACATAGGGACAACAATCTCACTGCGAGAAAGACTGCTACAAGCAATGTGTCCAGGGAATGTCTCTACGTCGGGAACAATGAGTGTGTGCCCTTCTTCCCATGCTTTCCCACAGACACCTTTACCGTATGGGATAGTGTAACAAGCTACTGACCCTTGAAAAGGACCTAATCTCAACATATTGCCATGTGCTTGGAGATAAAAGCCCACCCAAAAGAAACGCTCTGGGAAGGCCTCATGTAGTGCTGCCGATACATTCGCTAAGATGCCAATGAGGTTTGTTTCATCTTTTATTAAGCCAGCAATCTGTACCGTTAGTTGTTCATATTGCTCCTTTCTTGTCATGTACTCTATTGTTGATAATTAACTAATTGCGCCTCAACCATGTTTGTTAGTTCAACAAACTGAGCGATAGACAGTTGTTCAGGACGTTTGGTCATGATGTCTTGCTCATAGAAACCATTCGTAGGTTTACCAGTGTTGAAGATCTGACGTAGGCTCACACGCAACATCTTACGACGCTGATTGAAGACAGTCTTTACCACACGCTTGAAGAGTTTCTCATCACATCCAATGTCTGTCACATCATTGCGTGTCATACGGATAACGGCACTCTTCACCTTTGGGGGTGGGTTGAAGACATTCTCATCTACTGTAAAGAGGTATTCTACATCATACCATGCTTGTATCAAGACAGATAATATTCCGTAAGCCTTTGAACCTGGTGCAGCAGCCATACGCTGTGCAACTTCACGCTGAATCATTCCCGTACAGGAAGGAATAAGGTCTTTATACTCAAGCATCTTGAAGAAGATTTGAGATGAGATGTCGTATGGGTAGTTACCAGTCAGTACGAATTGTTTACCGTCAAAGACCTTTGTCAAGTCCATAAGGAGAAAGTCCTCCCCAAGAATATTCTCCCTTAACTTAGGGAACTTATCGTAGAGAAAAGCCACACTCTCCGTATCTATCTCTACAGCTTTCACTTCACGAGGCTTCTCAACAAGGTATTGAGTGAGGACACCCATACCTGGTCCAATCTCTAATACTGGTATGTCAGGACAGGCATCAACGGTGTCAGCAATCTGACGGGCTATGCTTAAGTCAGTGAGGAAGTGCTGACCCAAATTCTTCTTTGGCTTGACTAATTTCATAATTTTTCTTTATTTGCCTACAAAGATACTCATTTTATTTTGCATTAAAAAACATTTTAATTATCTTTGCTCCATTATATGAGGACGAAGAAGCTGTTCAACAATACTGTGAAGATTGCATTGCCGTTACTACTTGGAAGTGCAATCCTATATTGGATGTACCGAGGATTCGACTTCTCCAGCATCAAGCATGTACTACTACATGATATGAACTGGACTTGGATGATTCTCTCTCTCCCCTTCGGCATACTGGCGCAAGCATTCCGTGGGTGGAGGTGGAAGCAGAGTCTTGAGCCTATTGGCGAGCATCCACGTTCGTCGGTATGTGTCAACTCAATCTTCCTTTCTTACGCTGTCAGTCTGCTTATCCCTCGCATTGGGGAGTTTGCTCGCTGTGGTGTATTGAATAGATATGATAAAGTAGCCTTCCCGAAAGCTATTGGAACGGTAGTTACTGAACGCGCAGTAGACACGATTATCGTATTACTTATCAGTGCTACAGCCTTCTTAATGCAGATAGGAGTCTTTACAAACTTCTTCTCTAAGACGGGAACACGTATTGATGATGTTTTCGGAATGTTCTCATCAACAGGCTGGTTGGTAACAGCTATCTGTGGTGTTGCCGCTGTTATCCTCATCTATTATGTGTTACGTCACTTGTCTTTCTATAAGAAAGTGAAGGAAATGTTTAGTGGTATATGGCAGGGAATTAGCTCATTACGTAAAGTAAAGAATATTCCCTTGTTTATCTTCTACAGTCTGGCGATATGGGGAAGTTATTTCTTACATTATTACTTGACGTTCTTTTGTTTTGATGCAACAGCAAACCTCGGTCTTTCGTGTGCACTTGTGAGTTTCGTTGTAGGCTCTGTGGCCGTTATCGTACCGACACCTAATGGGGCAGGACCATGGCATTTCGCCGTCAAGACAATGCTGATACTCTATGGAGTGGCAGACAATCAGGCACTCTATTTCGTACTGATTGTACATACCATTCAGACCTTATTGGTCATTCTCTTGGGCATCTATGCATGGATAGCACTAAGTTTCACCAAGACACCAGTGTCTTTAGGTCGTCCAACCGAGCTTACTCGTCCTGCAAACTAAGGGTAGAAGAAGAATCTATTGAGCGAATGAATAAACAATGATAATAACCTTTTAAAATCAACATTATGAGTGAAATCAGAAATCTTAAGCCTGAAGGCCTTTGGAGAAACTTTGATGATCTGACACAGGTTCCACGTCCTTCAGGATTACCAGAGAAAGTACAGCAATTCTTGTTAGACTTTGCTAAAAGAGTAGGTGTTGAGTCTTATATCGATGCTGGCGGCAATGTCGTTATGCGTAAGCCTGCTACACCAGGATATGAAGACCGCAAGACGGTTCTGTTGCAGGCTCACATGGATATGGTTCCACAGAAGGCTCCAGATAGTAACCATAACTTTGAGACCGATCCTATCGTCACACATATCGTGGATGGATGGGTTTATGCGAACAATACCACCCTTGGTGCTGATGATGGTATCGGTGTTGCTGCTATCATGGCTGTCATGGAAGATAAGACCTTGAAGCATGGTGTTGTAGAGGCATTGATTACTCGTGATGAAGAGACGGGTATGTATGGTGTCAATGAAATGCCAAGTGGTGAGTTGCATAGTGATATCCTTATGAACCTTGACTCAGAGACTTGGGGCAAGTTTGTCATTGGTTCTGCAGGTGGTGTTGACATTACTTCAACATTAGAATATAAGGAGGTTGAGAACGATCAAGAAGCTGCTGTAAAGGTGACTTTAAAGGGTCTTCGTGGTGGTCACTCTGGTCTTGAGATCAATGAGGGTCGTGCTAACGCTAATAAAGAGATGGTTCGCTTCGTTCGCAACGCTGTTACTGAACTTGGTGCACGCTTAGCTTCTTGGGAAGGTGGTAATATGCGCAATGCTATTCCATTCAAGGCAGGGGTTGTTTTGGCGTTGCCACAGAGCAATGTTGCAGCTTTGAAGGATATGGTTGCACGCCAGAAAGCACTCTTAGAAGACGAGTTCAAGGGTATTGAACCAAATGTAGAGTTCTTCGTAGAGGATGTTGAGAAGCCTGCAAACCTTGTCCCTGTAGACATTCAGGACAATCTTATTGATGCAATCTATGCTTGCCACAATGGTGTGTTACGCATGATTCCTTCGTATCCAAACGTTGTTGAGACTTCGTCAAACCTTGCAATTATACATATTGAGCCAACTAAGGCCTCTATTATGATTCTTGCTCGTTCAAGCCGTGAGGACATGAGAGATTATATCTCTACTCAGTTGGAGAGCTGCTTCAATATGGCTGGCATGAAGACTGTCTTCAGCGGCCAATATGGTGGATGGGACCCTAATCCAGATAGCGAAATCCTTAATCTCTTGAAGAAGGTTTATAAGGAGCAGAATGGTGAAGAGGGTATTGTACAGGTTGACCACGCTGGTCTTGAATGTTCAGTTATCCTTGGCAAGTATCCAGGTATGGATGTTGTTAGTCTTGGTCCAACTCTCCGCAGTCCACATACAGCGAAGGAGCGTCTTGAGATAGCAACTGTTGAGCCTTTCTGGAAACTTCTCGTTCAGACTTTGGAGGAGATACCTGTTAAGTAAGGTAGATTACAAATAGAACAAAGGAAACAATGGCCTTCCGCTTCTTCTATGAGGGAGTGGTAGGCCGTTTATTGTTTTATTGTAAAAAGCTATTCGTCTTGGAGGGTAAGAAAAATCATTACATACATGTGAACTGAATACGCTCAAAATAGGTGACTATGGCCTTTTAGAATGAGGCTTACAAACTACAATATATCAGATAGTTACATACTGGGTTGGAGAATACGCCCTTCTTGCCTCAAGAAAGGCGTATTCAAGGTGTAAGAAGGGCATGTTCTTGAATGTTGAAAGGCGTCTTCTTTACCCGAGGAGGGCAAGTATTATAATCGAGAGAAGTGAAAATTGTTGACAATTAGTCAAAGCACTAAAGCGTGAAAGGGTATGAAGGAAAGTTCCTTTTGGGAATTAAAAGGTTGCAAAGGAGTGAAGGATAGATAAGACAATACTGGTTACACACGCTAAGGCAGTATATCACGACAATTGAGGTGTACGCTAATAGAGTCGTTGGTTACTCCTTTCTCTCTAAGACTTACATTCTAAGGATGGGTTAGTTAAGTCTTATTCAATACCAAAAGCATGGGATGTATCGAATTTGACAACGGTGTTCTATGTTATATCTGTACATGAGCTGCAGCTAAAAAAGGTGGATGAAGCATCGCTTATAGAGTATGCTCCTGTCCATGGGAGTAGTGAGTGTGTTGGAATGAAATATGATAGCGGTGTTAATTATGGCTGTGTAATAGATAAGGTGATTGCTTAACTGTTGCTTATACAGCAAAGCAAGGGCGTCCTCAGCGTGCGTCCCTGCTTTTTGTTAGTATCTAACTGAAGATTAAAAAGCCCAACCGAAGCCAAGATAGGGATAGATGAAGGACTTCTTAACAGCGTTCTTTTCGCCAAAAGTAAATGACGGACTGATACCTGCACGGAATAGGAAACCCTTGCGAGAGACGTGTCTATAGCCTATGTTTCCATAGAAATAGTAGCCGAATTTGTTGCGACTCTCATTGTAAGCCAGCCAGGTCTTTGTTCCTTCTGGAGTGTTATACTCTCCCACAGCATGCTTCTGCTGGTCAGCTGATAACGAAGACGTAGGACCGTCTACAGACTCCACAAATATACCGTGTATATTGTATATACCCACACTTGTACCTACACCAACCTCAAGGTTGTTCTTTTGGCTACCCAAGAGATAGTTAACTTCCAATGGTACAGCATAGCCACGTACGTCTGAACCTTCCCAGAATATATTGGAATTATGGCCATAACAGAAGCTCAATCCGGCTCTCCATCCGAAGCGTGTGTGGTCGTTGAAACGTGCGTCATAGTTGATACCTACAAGGTTAGAGGCACCTAATAGTTCCAAGTAAACGGCTTTGTCCTTATCCAATCCAGTCGTCTCTTGTGCCATAGCCGCCGTTTGTAAGCCAAAGAACAAGGTGAAAATGAGTAGTTTCTTCATTTGTTTAGTTTTATTAAATGCATTTGCAAAGATATGAAATAAAATGAATAAAGATGAATGAAAGGCTAATTTTGTAGGAAAACGATAGTTTGGTCTATTGTTGGTGGGACCTTTTGTAGGTGTAAGTTTGGTAAAATTTAGATGTTAGGGGTAGTTCGCTTTGTAATTTATTCGTCATATTCTCAATTTCTCAGAACGTCTTATTGGACTTTAAATCATCCTTTAGTTCTGCAGAATATACGCTTTTAGCATGTCATTATTATATAAGAAAACACGACTTACCTGTCCGCTTATGATTGTTGTTTGCGGTACGTAAGTCGTGTTTTCTTATTTCTTATGAAGTCACATGGTGCAATGTTGCTTGGATAGGGACCTTGTAAGACAGTCTATAAATTATGTACAGTTAGGTAAGTCATGCCTTTACAAGTCGTCTTCCTCGTCGTCTTCCTCATCAAAACCAAATAGGGCAGGGTCGACGAAGGCATCCATCTGACGGCGGTCCTTCTTAGTTGGGCGTCCTGTACCACGTGCTCTGTCAACGAAACCGCTGATACGGCTCATCTCTAAGAGTTCATACTGCTTAGCATCGGTCACATTCTCGTAGACTTCAGGGATGAGTTTTGCACCAACACGTTGTTCTATTGGCTTAAGAACCTTAAACGAGTAGGTGATAGGCGACTTCTTTACACTCACCACTTCACCCGCCTTAATGGTATGAGAAGGCTTCACGTTGACACCATTTATTGTGATACGACCGTTTTTGCAGGCATCCGCTGCAATCGAGCGAGTCTTATAGATGCGGGCTGCCCATAGCCATTTGTCAATTCTTGCAGTATCGTTCATAACTTCATTTGATGTTAGAGAGCGTGTACTATTACTTCTTTCCGAGTTTATTAAACTGGTTCATCGTGATGTCGATACCAGCAAGAACAAAGCTCTTGATGATTTCTACACCTAAATCGATAGCTGGTTGAAGCTCTTTCATCTCCTCGTCAGAGTAGCGACCTAATACCCAGTCGACCTGTCCTCCACGTGGATAGTCATTGCCAACACCCATACGTAAGCGGGCATAGTTCTGTCCGATGAGTTGTTGAATATGTCCTAAACCATTATGTCCACCATTTGAGCCACTTCCTTTCAAGCGGAAAGCACCTAATGGAAGAGCAACGTCGTCGGAGATAACCAAGAGTCGACTCTGGTCGATATTCTCTTTGTTGAGCCAGTAACGCACGGCATTACCAGAGAGATTCATAAATGTCGTAGGCTTCAAAAGAATAATCTTACGACCCTTGATGGTTGTCTCTGCGATGAAACCATAACGCTTATCCTCAAAAACAATATTGGACGCTTTAGCGAAAGCGTCCAATACCATAAATCCTGTATTGTGTCGGGTCCCATCGTATTCATACCCTGGGTTACCCAATCCACAAATTAAATACTTGTCCAATTTCCTATATTAAGTTAATTGTTGGCGTAGGATTACTATGCCTCAGCAGCTGCTGCAGCCTGCGCAGCTTGGATAGAATTACGTGTAGCCTTGATAGAGCAAACTACAACCTCCTTTGGTGTTACCAACTCAAGACCCTCGAAGCTCAACTCGCCAACCTTGATACTCTTACCAAGACGAAGTTCTGTAACGTTGATATCGAGGTGCTCTGGGATCTGCTGATAAGGAGCCTTAACATTAATCTTGCGGATAGAGAGGTTCATACGACCACCATCACGAACACCCTGTGCCAAACCAACGAGCTTAACAGGAACGCCGATAGTGATAGGCTTCTGGTCATTTACCTCATAGAAATCTACGTGAAGCAGTGCATCTGTTACTGGGTGGAACTGAAGCTCTTTGAGAACTGCAGTGTGTCTCTCACCATCAATAACCAACTCAACAACGTAGATGTGTGGTGTGTAAACCAACTTACGCAACTCTGACATAGGAGCAGTGAAAGAGAATGCTACTGGTTTGCTATCCTGCTGAGCCTCACCATAGAGGTTGCATGGGATTAAACCTTCCTTACGGAGCTGCTTAGAAGCTTTCTTTCCAAGGTCTGTACGCTTCTGACCTGATACTTTAATTTCTTTCATAATTGTGTTACTCTAAATTAATATGAACTTTAATTCGCCATCACACACTGAGTGATTAAGGAATTGGAAATCTTTATCTATATCCATAACTTTCAATCCTCAATTTGCAAAAAGCGCTGCAAAGATACCGCTTTTAGCTGGATTAAGCAAGTAATCTATAAAAAAACATAGAAAAAGATAGTAATGTTTGCACGTACGAAGGATTTTTCCTACATTTGCAAAATAAAGTATTCAATACGAAACACAATCTTTAGAAAAGGCAATGATCAATAGGGAATTAATTAGAATTAAGATTGTCCAGTTAACCTATGCATACTATCAGAACGGTAACAGGAATATGGACAATGCTGAAAAGGAGCTACTTTTCAGCTTGGCGAAAGCGTATGATCTCTACAATTACCTCTTGGCTTTAATCGTATCCATAACTCAAGAGGAGCGTCATCGTGTGGAGATTGCTGCTAATCGTGCTACCCGTGAGGGGACAGAGGCTCCCTCAAGTCGTTTTGTAGATAATAAATTCGCTCTTCAGTTGGAGGAGAATAAGCAGCTAAACCTGTTCATGGAATCACAGAAACGCCGTTGGGAAGATGATATGGAGGCTGTTCGTAAACTCTGTGACCAGATAGAACAGAGCACTATCTACCAAGAGTACATGGCAAGTGATGATGATTCGTACGAGGCAGACCGTGAGGTGTGGCGTAAGATATATCGTACTCTCATACAAGAGAATCCTGATTTGGACGCTGTGTTGGAGGAGAAGAGTCTTTATTGGAATGATGATAAGGAGGTTGTTGATACCTTCGTTATCAAGACTATCAAGCGTTTTGACCCAGCTAATGGTGCTGATCAGGAGCTTCTACCGGAGTATCGCGACGAAGAAGACCGTGATTTCGCTCTTAAGCTATTCCGTTCGACAATCCTCAATGCCGATGACTATCAGCGTTACATGAGTGAGTCAAGTCGTAATTGGGATTTCTCTCGTTTGGCGTATATGGATGTTGTCATCATGCAGATAGCCATTGCAGAGATGTTGACATTCCCAAATATACCAGTGACGGTAACGATCAACGAGTATGTTGACTTAGCTAAGTTATATAGTACACCACGTAGTGGCGGATATATCAACGGTATGCTTGATACGATTGCACGTCATCTCATACAGGCTGGTATGATGATGAAGACGATGCCAGAGCCTCGCCCTCGTCATCCTCATAATGAACGTCAAGACAATAGGGCTACTCGTCGTGAAGGTCGTCGCCCTACGATTGCGCAAACTTCTGCTCAGCGTGTTGCTAATCGTCAGCAACAAGAGCCAGAACAGGCTGTAGAGGAATAAGGAGTTAGCGTATAGAGAGAATAACAATAAGCATTGATAAGGATGCGAAACTCATGTGAATGGTTCTCATATACATTATGATAGCTACCAAAGGAGTAGGTCCAGCTGTTTACTCTCTCTTACTTATTACATTATAGAATATAATAACTGATAAATAATGAATACAACATTAATCCTCGCAGCTCAGGCTGCAAATCAAGGTAGTCCAATGCCTATGATTATCATGATGGTCGCTATCTTTGCCATCATGTGGTTCTTCATGATTCGTCCACAACAGAAGAAGCAGAAGGAAATTCGTGCTTTTCAGAATGCGCTCTCAGTAGGTGACTCTGTTGTAACTGGTGGTGGAATCTATGGAACAGTAAAGCATATTGATATGACAACCAATAAGGTTGAAGTCGAAATAGCACGTGGTGTTGTTATCACTGTTGATAAGAACTACGTATTTGCAAACGTACAGTCTTCTCAGCAGGGACAGACTAAATAAACCCTTATTGATAAAGAAAAGAAGGAAAGGATTTGATGAAAACAAGCAAATCGCTTCGTACATTCAGTACCTTCAGGAGCTTCTTATTGAGGATATTCAATAAGGAGTTTCTGATTTTTTTGTTCTTCTTGGTATTGAGTGGAGGTTTTTGGTTGATTATGACACTGAACGAGACTTATGAACGAGAGTTCAGTATCTCACTTCGCATGACGGGAGTTCCTCGTAATGTGGTCATCACCAGCGACCTTGATTCCGTTGTTCGCTTTACCGTGCGAGACAAGGGGTATATGATAGCTTTTTATGGACTTGATGATACTTTCCATCCTCTTTACATCGATTATAAGGCATACAGTGATGGTAGAAGCCGAGGAGAAGTACCCGTTGCCGACCTCCAACGTCAGATTAATCTTCAACTTTCCAAGAGTTCAAAGATAACTTCTGTAAAGAGCGGTAAGTTCACTTTTTCTTTTAACTTTGGTCGTCATAAGAAGGTTCCAGTACGTCTTTTAGGTACAGTAACGCCAGGTGATAACTATTATCTTGCACGTGTCGATTTCTATCCAGACAGTGTACAGGTCTACGCAGCACGTAGTGTGTTGGATAGCATCCAAACTGTCTATACGGAGCGGCAGCATATAAGTAACTTTACTGACGTTAAGGAATTGACAGTCGACCTCAGAAAGTTCACCGATGCTAAGTGTATTCCTTCCAAGGTGAGGATGAAGCTTTATCCTGACGTACTTACTGAAGAGAGTGTTGAGGTACCTATTGAGGCGATTAACATGCCAGAAAATAAGGTGATGCGTACCTTCCCAAGCAAGGTAAAAGTCAACTTTGTGGTAGGAGCCTACCGTATGCAGTCTATGCCAAAGAATGCTGAGACGAAAGAGCTACTCCCTGTAGGTTTTCGAGTTGTTGTCAACTACGAAGAGATAGAGAAGAGTAATAGCGATAAATGTCCTATCTATGTGATTAGTTCACCTAATGGTGTACGTAATGTTCGGCTGGCTTTAAATAGGGTTGACTATCTTATTGAGCAACGATGATTATAGCATTAACAGGTGGAATTGGTAGTGGAAAGTCTTACGTTTGTAAGCTTCTTGCGGAGCGAGGTATCTCCGTTTACGATTGTGATGCGCATGCAAAGGAATTGATGCGCACCTCCCAGTCCTTACAGCAGCAGCTCTCCACACTTATAGGTGATGATGTGTTTCGTGATGGAGTGTTACAGAAAAGCATTCTTGCGGCCTATCTCCTTCGTAGTGAAGACCATGTACAAGCTGTAAATGCTATCATTCATCCTGCTGTAGCTCACGACTTTGAGCAGTCTGGTCAGGCATGGTTAGAGAGTGCTATCCTTTTCGATAGTGGTTTTGACAAGCGTACCCATATAGATAAGGTGGTATGTGTCACAGCTCCAGAAGACGTTCGTATTCATCGAGTGATGGTACGTGATGGTATTAGTAGGGGCAAAACCCTTGAGTGGATAGCACGTCAGCTGCCGCAGGAGGAAGTATTACGACGTAGTGATTACGAAATCATCAACGATGGCATACGTCCTCTCGCTCCGCAGGTAGACCATCTGCTTTCCGTTATTTCAGAATGATTAAATTATAAACAAGAATAAATTAAAATGTTACAGACAATTCTTTCAATCGCAGGTAAGCCAGGTCTTTATAAGTTGGTGAGCCGTGGTAAAATGAATCTTATCGTTGAGTCACTCGATGAAACACACAAGCGTCAGCCAGCATTTGGCTCAGACCGTGTGACAAGTCTTGCTGATATCGCTATGTTCACAGAGTCTGATGATGTCCCATTGGGTGAGGTGTTGGCAAAGGTACGCGACAAGGAAGAGGGCAAAGTGGCTTCTCTTAACTGGCGTAAGGCTTCTGCTAAGGAGTTGCAGGACTACTTCGCAGAGGTTCTCCCTGACTTCGATCGCGACCGTGTACACTCAAGTGACATCAAGAAGCTCCTCCAGTGGTATGAAATCCTCGTTAAAGCAGGTATTACTAACTTTGAGGAAGATATGAAACCAACTGAGGGCGATAACGTTGATGACAGAAAGTAAGATTGCTTTCAAGTCAGAATACGGAACAAACAAAAGCACTGTGAGTTCGCTCGCAGTGCTTTTAATTTTTCTATTCTAAACTGTATCGAATGCTAATTAGAAGTGTTTAGCATAATTACCACGGAAGTACCAGTTTGGAGTCTCAAGGTATTTTACCTGTGGATCGATACAGAACCACTGATTGAAAATCTCTATTTCTTGTGCAGGCGTATATCCTTGTGCAAGTAGGTAGACGGCTTCTCCCTTCTTGTTGACAGCTTTGTCTACGACAATAACGGTGTGTCCAGGATGACCACCATTGATAATCACATCACCAACCTGCAGTTCTTTACCCGTGACGTTGGCTAATTCCTTCTCAAGTGAGGCCGTTCCAGCATACGTGAAGACGAGATTTAGATATTTGCGGAATGTCTTGTAGGAATAGTCTGGTCCTGTGTCTTTGCTATACGAGCATCGCCAAGTCCTTTTGTCAATATGGATTCGTTCGCCTTTAGCCCACCGGATGTAATCAGCTCGAAACCCATTGGTGAAGTTAAAATGGATTTTATCATACTGCTTTGTCGTCCAAAGCCATAAAGCTCTGAGGAAGATAACAGCATCAGCACACTGTTCTACCTCCCCATGACCAAAGTCGATGTCAACAACCGCACCTGCGTAGTTCTTTTGTTTGATGCTACCATTATAATAATGTAAGTCACTTCCCACAGGTTTCAATGGCAGATGCCGTAGGAAATAACCGAATGTTCCTTCTGATAGTTTTACTTTCTCATAGCCAGGTGGTGGTGCTAAGCGTTGTTGGTTACCCATGGTTGTCTGTTCAACAGTAGATGGTTTTTCTGTAGGCTGCTGTATCTGTCCATTGGTTTTCCCCGTGCAAGAGAGTAGAAACGTAGCCAGTAAAAAAGTGATAGTGTAGGTAGTCTTCATCATAGCCTTTGTTTGAGTTTATTTTATTCTGGTACAAATATAAGTATAAATAACCAACTTGTCAAGTGTTTATCTTAAAGAGTTATACTTTTTCTCATTGTTTTTTAGGGAGATGATAGCGGTCTTCTTATGTTCTTTCCACCTTTTTCTATATATGTTCAGTTTACTTTCTCTAAGATGAAAGGAAGTTATCATCGAATTATTTTCATGAGTGGAAATATTTATTTACGTGACAAGAAATATTTTTTTCATGAAGAAAAATATTTTTCTTCGTGAAAATAATTCGCAAGGGAAGTTCTTTCAATGTGGGGAGAGGTTGTTTGCTGGGGTAGTCTCGTTCGTCTTTTGGATGCATGATAGATAGCCACTTGAGTCGTAAAAGCTAATGTATAGACACGAAAAAGCCCCCAAACACATTCCGTCCGGGGGCATATTCACCAATAACTAACCTATTTCATCAAGGTTCCTCAGCTTAACGCATCAGAACGACAACCTTTCATCAGGGGTACAGTGAGTATTTAGCCCACTGTAATCTGGCGTGCAACCTTCTGCTCCTCTACCTGAATCTTAGGCAAAGTAATGGTGAGCACTCCGTTTGCAACACGTGCTGCGATACTGTCCTTCTGAACATCATCAGGCAAGATCAGTGTCTGCTCATACTTACTATATGCGAACTCGCGACGGAGGTAATGCGCCTTCTGCTCGTTCTCCTCAGCTTTCTTTTCCATCTTAATGGTCAAGTCACCATCGCTGTTAATGTTCACATCAAAGTCTTCTTTGCTCAGACCCGGTGCTGCAAGTTCAACAACATAATCCTTCTCAGACTCCAGTACGTTGATAGCTGGTGCTGTTGGATTAGCCTTAGGCATATTTGTAGTGTTCAAAAAGTCATTGAAAACCTCTGGTAACCATGAATTTCTATACATATCTTAATCTCCTTTACTTTTGTTTGTTTATTAATGTTTTGTACCAACTAATATGCAATGAGCGTACCATTAACGCCTTTATGACATCTTGTCGGTCGTGACTGACAAATTGACTCATGGGCCTTATTGTGCCTATTGGGCTAATAAGCCTAATAGTACCACCATTTGCTTATAATTAATGAGAGCTTATACACCTTTTAGTTTAGATTGGTATTATTATAAGTCAAAAGTCAAATAAAATGTAACAAAACTTTGTTTGTATGTGAATAATTCCTATATTTGCAGTATGTTAATCAATAATTAGATGTCAATGAAGCATTTTTACTTATCTGCAAAACTGTTTGTAAGTCTTTGTTTAGTTGGTTTTACAAACACGTTGTATGCACAAAATGGTATCTCTCAATCGGTTAGTCATGCAAGTCAACTTACTGCTGAACAAGCAACGGTAGAGTTGTTGGAGGACCCTTATTTCTATTCTTTTAATAATGGTAAGCCTGCACAGTGGGAGACAGCAGGAACGGTTACACAGCTGAAGGCTGGGGATAGATACAGTAGTGACACGGGTTTCGGTATAGGAATAATGACTGCATCAGATGCTGAAGGCTATCTGAAGCAGGTGATAGACCTCAAACGTACTGGGAAGGAAGTCGCTGAAGGCGACGAGTTGGAGTGTTTGATACATTATTGTACGATGGAGAGTAGTCGCACGGAGGGTCCTTTCCGTCTTGCTCTGCGCTGGTTGGACGCTGCAGGGAATGAAGTTGAGTCTAATGAAAAAGCCTTTATCCATAACCCAGAGGTCTATTTCGGTCGCATGAAGGCGTATGGCGAATTGAAATTCCGTACCGTTTGTCCGGCTGGGGCAGTACGTTTAGAATTCTCACTCTTGGTAGCTCCAGGAAGTCAAGTTCGTATGGATGATTTCAGTGTGTTACGTTTGTCAGACAGAGACAAGACTCCACTTGTTGCCATTCTTCCACAGTATCGTACGATGACAGGCGAGGTGGGACAAGCAAAGTCGTTCCCTGTAGCCTTACAGGGTATGCATCTTGCAACGGAGCAGGTGCCTAATTTCTCTGGTACTCAGTCGTCTTCTGTAATGCAATTAGATGTGGAGAAACTACCAAAGAACGGTACACTAAAAGCCAATCTAACGATTACACCGCAGACTGCAGGTGTCTATGTGGGTGCTAATACCTATAAACTTCGTTTCTCGGGAGCCGATGCAGAGAATAGTGGAATGCTTAGTTTGACAGGATATTTTAAGAAGGCTGGTACTACTCCGACGATTAAACTAAAGTCAGGACAGGCTCGTGAGATGAGTGCTGCACCAGGAAAGGCGGACGAACAGACACTTGAGTTCGAGATTGATGATGTCATTACGAATGTGAACCTTGCACTGAAACATGGCGAAAATACTCCCTTCCGTATAGATAAAAGTCAATATTACTATGCAACAAGGACAGGAAAACTTTATCAGAGTCCTGTAAAGGTGACCTTTGCACCACGTGAAGCAGGGGTATATGAGGCCGAGTTGAGGGTGTCAAGCGTCTTGGCTGACACCTTGGTCATAAAGCTCAAGGGCGTCTCACAGGTAGCAGCTACTGCCGACTTAGTAGAGAAATTCACTGCAGACCGTGCTATGGACAGTCGCTTTACGGGTGCTGCATGGAAGGGATATCATAAGTTCGACTTAGGTTATTGGAAACTTAATGGTAATTGGAACAGTGCAAGTAATGTCACGTTGACGGCAAAGGATACGCTTTATTACGATGAGTTGGTTGCCGATGGAGTCAATACACTGCAGTTGTCACCAGTAGGTAGTGCTGCAAAGTGTACTGCTGAATATTCTGTAGATGGTGGTGGGCATTGGAGTTCAGTTGGTGCAGCTGATGGTGACGGCAAGTTTGTTGTGGGAACTCATCGTCCTACACTCGTGCGTTTTGTCACCTCTGAGCCTGTAGAGCTGCAGGGGGTGACCATTAATCCGAATGCTGCTGAGGCACGTAAGACATACGATAAGATAGAAGACGCTATGTTGAAAGGAGCTGACAGTGAGCCGTTAGCAGTGTTAGATGAGACCTTCTCAGGTTTGCGTCATACACGTATCCTTGGCTTGAAGGGCTGGCAGAACCTTACAGTACGTGGTGAACGCCCATTCTATGCATGGCAACAGAAGAATGCTGACCAGAGCGTTGTAGAGAACGAGGTGGCACAGATTTCTTTCTTAAAGTATGGGGTTGTGGACAAACGTGAGCATGAGAGTTGGCTTATCTCTCCAACACTTTCTTATAAGAAAGCACAAAGCAGGGACCTTACTTTCAGTGTGATGTATCGCAATCAGACGACTAATGGTGAGGAACAGTTCGGCTTCTATATCATCACAGAGAAGGACGGTAAGGCTACACCTTATTATATAGACCTATCAGCATACGTCCCAGCAGGAGTCAAACTTGAGCCTGATATGTGGTTTGACTATCGTATAGACCTGTCTAAGGTAGAGGGACTAACCATTGATGATAAGTTTCATGTGGCCTTTTCATATTATAGTCCAGTAGGTGGGAATGAGACCTCCTTGAACTTTATGATAGATGATGTGACCTTCGGACGTACTGACCTTCCAGAGCTAAGTGTTGATAATGACTTCATTAAGTTTGCGTTCCGTTCAGGACAGGAGATGACACCTCAACCACTTAATATATATAGTGATCGTACGACAGCACCTGTGACTATCACCTTGACTCCTTCTACTCAGAAGAAATACTTTAAACTTTCACATGAGAAGTTACCCCTTGAAGGTGGTGCGATGGCCGTAGGTTTTAAGAGTAATGACTCAAAGACACACGCTGCCGCACTACTTATCCAAACACGTGGAGCGGAGCCTATCATCGTGAAGCTGCTTGCACAGCCTGTCACGGACGGTATCAGCAATGTTACGAGTGGTAGTGATGATAGTCTGATGCCCGTTGTTAATGGTACAGAACTGACAGTTAACGGCACGTATCAGACATATCAGCTTTTCTCAACAGACGGGAGTCTCTTGCAGCAAGGCAGTTATCAGCAGCGTATAGACTTGTCTGGTGTTCAACCAAAAATTCTCATCTTGAAACTTAACACAGGCAAAAACGTAAGGACATTCACCTTAAAGCGTTAAGGACTAACCTCTGACATAGAGAAAGTGGATGTTAGAAGGTGAAAAAGAGAAAGGGGATAGACGATGATGTCTGTCCCCTTTAGTTTTGTAACTTCTCTTTTGTTCATTTGCGTTATAGGGCAAATGCTTACTTTGTTTCAAGCAGATGCTGCAGAACGACAGCGTTGTTATGTTCTTCATCATGGGCCGCAAAGAGCAAAGTAGCGTTAGGATGATCCTTAATAGCAGCGCGTAGTTCGTCTAAGGCACCGCTCTCTTCTAATTCAGCCTGATAACGTTTAGAGAACTCTGGGAAGCGTTCTGGGTCATGCCCGAACCACTTACGCAAGTCATTACTTGGTGCAACCGACTTCAGCCAGAGGTCGATTTTCGCCTTATCCTTACTGATGCCTCTTGGCCATAGGCGGTCGACGAGGATTCGATAACCGTCGGTATCTTCTACCGGAGCGTAAGCACGTTTGATTTTCATTGTTTTATTCTAACATTAAAGCCCTTGGGAATATGATTTCATTTTCTACATAGACATGCTCAAGGAGGTTGTCACGGAACTGACGAAGGTCGGTAAGGGCCTGTACATATTCTTGCTCAGCACCTTCTGGAGCGGTGTAGTCGTTTGTAAGTTCTGCTATTCGTTCATGGCGTTCAAGCTCTTCACTATGGTCAGCCATCATCGCATTGATAGGAAACTGAATAGAGCCACAGTGGAATGGTGCGTGTTCTTGTCCATACTCAGCAGCGTTGAAGATGTCGATAATGTATGGGAAGAGGATGTTTTCCTCTTTCTGACAGTGCATGTCAAGGTCGGCAACACTATTGCGAAAGTGGTCTGCTACACGATTCAGTTCTGGGTGACTGCCTGCAAGAGCGTTTAGTCTTATAGCAAGGTCCTCTCCCTTTCTGCGTATGTTACGATGATGGAATTTCAGAACGTAGTCTACGAGTAGGTCAAGGTCCCATGACTGGAATGGAATTGTGGTTTGAAATGATGTTTGTGCCATTATTATTCTATTTATCTTGTTCGTTTAATACGGTTGCAAATGTAATCATTATCAAGCAGAAACGAGGGTAACAAATGTGTCCAACACGAATTAAATAAAGTTAAATCTATAGGAATAACAAGAAACTTCGTAACTTTGTAACATGGAAGATAAAGTAATGAAAGCACTCCGTTCCTGTCCGCTTTTTGCAGGAATGAGCGAGATAGAGATAGACCTAACGTTAGGTAGCGTCAGCCACCAGCTTGTTTCGCTACCTTCACATGAGGTATATGCCTTGGCGGGTATGCCTTGCAAGTATGTAGACATCGTGGTGACAGGTAGGCTTGTATGCCGTATGGCTGCACTCTCAGGCAAGCAGGTTGAGGTAAGTAGACTACATAGTGGGAATATGGTAGCTCCTGCTTTTATCTTTTCAAAGGATAGGAGTCTACCAGTGAGTGTCGAGACTGATGGGAAGGTACAGCTGTTTCGTATGCGTCCAGAGGAGTTGAAGCGGCTCATTGATGTCGATGATGTTATTCGAATGAACTTTATTCGTATTCTTTCAAACATCGACGTGTTCTTAACACAGAAGATGAAGATACTTAGCCTGTTCACTGTTCGTGAGAAGGTGGCTTATCTTCTGATGGAGCGTGCCGGAGAGCAAGGTAGTAACGAGGTACATCTTGAGCGGTCACGGCAGGAGATAGCCGACTCATTTGGCATTCAGAAGTTCTCTTTGCTACGTGTTCTGTCCGACTTTGAGAAGGAGGGTGCGATAGAGATCGACGGTAGGAATATTAAAATACTTGACCGTCGTAAGATGTTAAAATAACGGACGCTATTGCTTAGGTTTGTCTTTAGTTATTCAATATAGTACGAATTAATGATACTAAATATATTTTTTATAGTCATCGGGATAGTCCTTGTGTTGTGGGGAGCTGACCGACTGACCGATGGGGCAGTGGCTGTTGCGGAGAAGATGAAGATGCCACAGATTGTTATTGGGCTGACCATTGTTGCAATGGGGACAAGTATGCCAGAGTTCTGTGTGAGTCTTATCTCTGCTTTGAAAGGTACTTCCGACCTTGCAGTGGGTAATATTGTTGGTTCAAACATCTTTAATACGCTGCTTATTGTTGGTGTGTCAGCCTTGGTGGCACCAATGTCTATTATGAAGACAACAGTAAGGAAGGATATTCCTTTTGCACTTGTAGCCTCTACTTTACTATTGATAATGTGTCTTGATGGGGATATTAGTAGGATTGATGCGGCTATTCTCTTTGTGATGTTCCTTATTTTTATGTATATAACACTTCGAGGAGCAAAGGCGCAAGGGACTGACTTAGAGGAAAAAGAAAAGAAGCCGATGGGCACTTGGCTGTCTATTGTATGGATTCTTGTTGGGCTGGCATGTTTGATAGGAGGTAGTAATCTGTTTGTTGATGGTGCTACGGCAGTGGCAACAAAGCTCGGTGTGTCGGAGGCAGTTATCGGTCTGACGATTGTTGCAGGAGGAACTTCTCTCCCTGAACTGGCTACAAGTGTTGTGTCAGCTCGCAAAGGGAATAGTGGTATAGCGATAGGTAACGTACTCGGTTCGAATGTGTTTAATATCCTTGCTATCCTTGGTCTTACGGGTGTGATAAGTCCAATGACATTAAAGGGGATTACGATGACCGACCTTTCCATGATGGTTATCTCCATCATCCTTATATGGCTCTTTTCGTTTACGAAGTATAAGATTGAGCGGTGGGAAGGAGCAATACTGACGGTAGTGTTCGTGGGGTATATCTATTCCTTGCTCTAATAGCATCTTTAACTCTGCCTCGGAAGGCTTTTTCTGAACTAAAGCAACGACGGAACTGTTGAAGGGAGCGTTGCTTGTCCTTATTTAGTATGGTCTGATGGACTTATTGTTTAGAGGTAAGTTGTTGATGTTTCGCTATATTGATGTTGACAATGATGGTGGGCCTTTACCTTTTCTTACATACGTACGCAGACTTAGCACGTGTGGTTTAGAATACTAAATACTTTGTAATGTGTTGTTAGGAAGAGACGAATATATAGTGAGGAACGAGTGATACAATCCTCTACTTAACAATACTTATCGGTTAGATAAAAACGCAATAACACCAAAAGAACCCTATCTAAACTCATGAGTAGAGTTAGATAGGGTTCTTTTTTATATTGATAAAATCGTAATTTCTCGGAGTGTGCAATAGGAACTTATATTCCCTCAAAAGGGAGCTTGAATATTCTCAGGCAATGCCTCTTATTCAGTAATTCCTTTTTACAGTCCCTTTATTTCAACTTCTCAGCCAGTACCTCCTGTAGTTTATTCTCTCTAAGGTCCATTGCCACAATCTTACCCTGTGGATCAATGAGGATGTTAGAAGGGATACTACGGATGCCATAAACGGCAGCTGCTGCTGATTCCCAGCCTTTAAGGTCAGACATCTGAGGCCAAGTCATACCTAACTTCTCTACTGCTGCAGACCATTGTAACTTCTTACTGTCGAAGCTAACACCAATAATCTCTAAGCCTTTATCCTTGAAACGCTTGTAAGCCTCAACGACATTTGGCATTTCCTTACGGCAAGGACCACACCAGCTTGCCCAGAAGTCAACCAATACATACTTACCTTTGCCTACCCACTGGCTCAGTTTTACCTGCTTGCCATTGAGGTCTTCCATGGTAAGATCTTTATACATTGAACCAGGTTGACGTAATTTGTAAGACTCAAAGAGTTGCTTTGGTTTGGCCATCTCAGGCTCATTATAATAGCCTGTCTTTGGGTCACAAAGGTCTTTTAGTTCGTCATATTCAACGTCATACATCACCTGTGCAATATATTTTGCAGGGAACTTTGTGTCTTTGAATTTCTTTGCTATCTCTAAGACAGCATTCTTCTGTGCGCTACCAAGCGAATCTGCTTTGGCGATAATCTCGCTAATCTTTGCCTTCTCAGCTTCGGTGAGGGTTGAAGGGTCTTTCTTTCCGAATGTCTGATAGTCAGCTTCAAGTTTCTTAAACTGCGCCTCTATTTGAGACATCTTCTCCTCGTATGGCTTGGTGTCTTGTGCATTAGCGGTGAAGACAGCCGTAGCTAACATTGATATTAAAATAATCTTCTTCATAATTAATTATTCTTTGATAAGACTACAAAAGTACTGATTTTCTGCTTATCACCATGAATAATTATGTTTTTTTATGCGTTTACTCTCGCTTTATGCGTAAAGTGATATATTAGGCGATCATGAAAAATAGTTGATCATACGGTTTATTCGGTTATAGTAAATTAAATTTCAGAAATATAAACACGGCTGGTTAATATATGTCTTAAATACTTTAATCTATAAAAGTTATGTAAATGTACTCGAAAAAGAATGACATAAAGTAGCATTATGTTGAATTTTTATTAATAATACATGCTGTTTTGTATTGCTATTTACATAAAGTATTATTTTTGCACAGCTAAATTAAAGAGACAAAGCATGTAAGCTAAATAAACTCTTATATAATATAAAACTTATGGTTAAACATTTACACTCAGTCCTGACACTTGTGTTAGGATTCTTTTCTGTGGCTGCTTTTGGCCAAGGAACACCTAATCCAACAAAACCAGATGATGGTTATTATCGTATTGTAAATGCTCATCAGCGTTCGGATGGCAAGCAGTATGTTTATGTAACGGGTAAAATTGCGGCACAGCCTAATGCCACTAAGGCTGAGGCAACCACGTTGCCTGGTACTGTAATTCACCTTAAAACAGAGGTTGATGACAAAGACGCAAGCAGGCTTAACGTGACAACTCTCCGTTCACAAGGTGTTGATGTAATCAATGATTACCTAAACCCTAAAATTGAAGCGGTGGAGAAAGCTGTGAAAGACAAGCTGATTGAAAAGCTTGGTGCTTTTGGGGGTGGCATGGCTTCTGATGTTTTTAATACGAGTGTGATTGGACAATGGGATTTGAAAATGCACCTAAAATCTGTAAAAACATCTGATGGGCGTGATGCTTACTATGCCTTTGCGACAGTTCCTTCCATGCAGCCAATCTGTGATCTTTGGCCTATTGTAAAGTTGAAGGTAGGTAATGCACTGGATAGTTATCCTAACTTGAAGGCAGCTTTAGACCGTGGTAATCCAGACGATGTATGGTATGAAATAGAGCGTCTTGCCTTAGCAAAGATAGAAAGTAGTCCAAATGCTAATGCTGATATTGTTAATGTTATAAAGCATTATATTGGTACTACACGTGCAGAAAATCGTATCAATCAAGGACAAACTTACTATCTTATTTCTGGTGCATTAAAGAAGGTCGACCCTTCAGGAACAGCCTATAACCCTGCTAATCCGACAGGGACAGCACATAATGAATATGACAGAACGGAGGCAAAGTTTGACTTTGTCAATAATAATACTACGGACGAATACTTTGGTCCTGAGCTCCCTGTGACAGGAGATGCAGCTATGTGGATCCTTGAAAAGGTTGATGATATAAACTACTTTGGTGTTAAGCCTTCTGCTAACATGAAGGGTAGAGATGGCAAGTATTACACTACATTGTATGTGGACTTCCCCTTCAAGATAGTTGGTGACGTAAAAGCTTACACCATTGAGGGCGTTGATGCTAAGAATGCTCAAGGTTATTATTTCGCTAAAGTGAAGGAGCTTGCTCAGCAAGGCGATACAGTTCCAGCTCAGACCGCCGTTGTTTTGGAGTGTAACTCTACGAATCCTGCTGACAATCAGTTGTTGCCTACGGGTGATGAAAAACCTAAGACAAGTAATAACCGTCTCTGTGGAACATTCTTTGGAGGCTCTATCAATGGCTTGACAGTGAAGGATGGTGCAGGAAATGACTACAATGTAACGCATGATAACATCCGTGCTTTCAATATCAACACCGCTGATAGCAGAAACCCAATAGGTTTCTATAAGGTGAAGAATAATGTTACTAATATCCCAGGCAACAAGGCATTCCTTGTCCTTACCAGCACTGAAGCACAGGCAAAGAGCTTTGTCTTAGAGTTTGAGGACGGTGGTACAACTGGTATAGAGACTCTTGAAAACTCAAAGCGTAGCACTGATGATGGTGTTTACTATGACTTACAGGGTCGTCGTGTAGAGAATCCAACACGTGGTATCTATATCGTTAATGGTAAGAAGGTCGTAATTAAATAATCAAAGGAGGATAAAGTCATGAAGAAGATATATTTAACCCCTCAATGTGAGGTGGTGGTTTTGAATGTAAATGGTGATATCCTTGATGGCCATTTCGGTAACCAGAGCGGTGTTCCTGTAGAGTCCTCTAACTCACAACCAGGTGATAGTGGAGCCACTGATGGCGTAGGTGGTTTCGAAGCTAAGGAAAGTGAATGGGGCGAAATTGAGTTCACTCCTTGGGAGGATTAAGCTCCGATGGTGTAAAAAGGGTAATATAGTAATTTGCTACATTTAGACTTATATTGCCCATATTGCCACGATTAGGGCTATAATACATGATAGAGAGTGTGTTAAGATATTGGTCTTACAGATGCTTAGAGCGTCTGTTCTGATAGAACAATAACTTAGCACACTCTCTCTTTTCTTGTATTATTTAGAGTTATTTCAATATAAATGTGTACCTTTGCAGCCGCTTAATTGAATAGGGGTACTTGCTCAACCCCCTTTAACAAAACAAGACAATGACAAAAAGTAAACAACAAGTGAGTGTGCTGTTTATGCTTTTCAGCATCCTCTTCTGCGTTTGCCTTATTGCAGCAAACACGCTCGAGACAAAGCAAATCTCTGTATTAGGTATCTCATTGACGGGTGGACTCATCGTCTTCCCCATCTCTTACATCATCAACGACTGTGTATGTGAGGTGTGGGGATTCCAAAAAGCACGTCTGTTGATATGGACGGGCTTTGCAATGAATTTCTTTTTCGTGGCGATGGGAGCATTATGCGACTGGATACCGGGTGCACCTTATTGGACAAACGAAGCAGGCTTCCATGCTATCTTTGGCCTTGCTCCACGTGTGGCAGCAGCCTCTTTCGTAGCTTTCATCGTAGGTTCATTCGCTAATGCCTACGTGATGAGTAAGATGAAACTACGTGATGGAGGTCGTCATTTCTCATGGCGTGCCATCTTGAGTACCATTGCAGGCGAGAGCCTTGACTCTCTTATCTTCTTTCCATTAGCGTTGGGTGGCGTTGTTCCTACCCCTGAATTGCCAAAACTAATGCTTTGGCAGGTAGTGTTAAAGACGCTTTATGAGGTAATAGCCTTGCCTATCACTATCCGTGTAGTAAAGAAGTTAAAGCAACATGAAGGCGAAGATGTTTATGACAACGGTGTGAACTATAGTATATGGAAGATTTTCTCTTTACAATAAACATAAGTGGATAGGCGAAAGAAAGGGGATGTGTCAATCAGAAGACACATCCCCTTTTTTCGTAGTTCATTAGCTTAAAAGTCATTTTGAAGCTTGGAAAATAGTGTTGTTAGTAGTTCAAATACAGATAGTATGTATCATAGTACACTCTTTAACCTACTAAAAAGTGAATTTCTGTTGCGTGTTTGCGGTGAGACTCATTATGAGCGAGTGAAATAATAGTATGTCTTTTCTCATTGTTTACTTACTTTCTTAAAGTTGATAAGACGATTACTTTTAGTTCTACATTACCGACTTTCATATAAGATGTCAATGTGTGAGAGTAGTCCTGTACGTCAGAAACTGCTCTAACAGGCGTTAGTTCTAATGGTCGTAAGCTTGTTGAATCTCAAGTGCAAGGTTCTTTGTAGGCTTCTTAGTCGACCTGCTATCAGCAACTACCTACGCACAACGGATATGAGTGTGAAGGAGATTAGTAACTTATTAGGCTTCCCTAACACAAGCTTCTTTGGGAAGTACGTGCGGGATCGGCTTGGTTGCAGTCCTCTTGAATATCGGAGACAACAAAAGGAGAGGTAGGTCATCTTCTTTGGTAATATCTTGTGAAGGTGTTTGTAGTTTACTAACAATGTATTACCTTTGCAAGTAAAACAATATAAACGATTATGGAAAGAAACGAAGAGGGCTTGCAGTCGTTAGGTTCTGCAACCCAATACAGAATGGATTATGCGCCAGAGGTGTTGGAGACGTTTATGAACAAGCATCCAGAGAATGACTATTGGGTACGTTTCAACTGTCCTGAGTTCACGAGTCTGTGCCCTATTACGGGACAACCAGACTTTGCTGAGATACGTATCTCATACGTCCCTGACGAGCGAATGGTTGAGAGTAAGAGTCTTAAACTCTATCTTTTTAGCTTCCGTAATCATGGTGATTTCCATGAAGACTGTGTGAATACTATCATGAAGGACCTCATTAAGCTCATGGATCCTAAGTACATCGAGGTGACAGGAATCTTCACTCCTCGTGGGGGAATCAGTATCTATCCATACGCTAACTATGGTCGTAAGGGTACGAAGTACGAGCAGTTAGCTGAGCAACGATTTATCACGCACGAATAAAGAAATATGTTCCTTGTTCGTAACAAATGCTGATTGTTATGACAACTAAGCGGATTGTATATTCCATCTTTTTACTACACATCCTACTGTGCTTCAGTTGGTGGATATTGCACATGTGCCTGTCTGATGACTTACAGCTCAATGTTGTCTTAGACAGCATATTGTATTATGGCATGCTCTGCACCCTTCCTATATGGCTTTATCCTATAGTGAGAGTCATCAAGAAGACCTTTAACTATAATGAGATATTAGGTATCTTAGCGATAATCCTCATCAGTGGGATTGTGTTTGTGGTTGGATTTATCGGTCTGCTTTTGTTCACTATTGAAGCTCCAAAAACTGTGTGGTATGAGGATAAGAACCATATTATCACAGATGGTTATGCCTCCGTTGGCTCTTTCTTCGTATGTGATAGGGGAGGAATAGTAAATAAAGTAAGGTCTAAAGGACGCCTCAGAGATTCACCACTAATCCCTGATTCTGCACAATGGAAGTTCTATGACCAGTGGGGAGTACTGGTGGCATGGTCGGATAATAAACTTGATGAAGATCGAGGTATGAAGGCTTATAGCCTTTTTGTTACCGACTCCTTATTATATAAGCGGCATCAGAAGGAAATTCTAAACCTACGTAAGTCTTATCTGATGAAGGAACGAAACTATATTCTTGATTGTCATTTATTATGTTACGAAAGCTCTCTTCCAAATTATGAGTTCGAATATAACACACGGACACGGATAATGAGTATAGACGACGATGGGATTGATTTTAAGAATAAAATTAGTTTTAAGTTGTCCCAGGAGGCGAATGATAGTATTGTTACTTTTATCCATCAGCATCCATCAGCATCTATAAATTATGATGGAGACGTTGAACATTATGGACAAGGAGATGTATGTGTATGGCTTGAGGTAAATAGGCGTACAGTCTTTGACTGTGATAATAGCGACTTTGCACAGATGCCAGTTCCTTTCCAGAATATCATTCGTCTATTTGCAAAAAAGCATGTACGGGGGCGCGACCTATTGAAAGTTGTGGACAAAGCAAAGTGATTTACCTAAAATAAAAGCTCTCTATAACACACGATAAATCCTTGATTTAGTTTTGTTTTTATTTGCTGTCATTTTTTACATTTGCGCTAACTCGTTGGTGTACAACAGGTTTTTTATGCAAAAGCAATGATAGGAATGACAGCAAATAATGATTTCCTCGTTTCTTATAGTGTGTCCAGATTATGTCAGCAGCTATTTCGAAAGCTTCGTGAATATCTCTACTTTATGTACAAAGGAGCAGTTATTCCCATGCTAATACATCTAATCGGCTATCGATAAGAGCTTTATAGCTCTGTTTCTGATAGTCCTTCTTGCTTAATGGCAAGGTAAGGCTAACAGGTGTGGGATGGTCACTATCTAAGTATGCTTGTGCGTAAGTGAAATCGTAACCAGTCTCATCTTCCGTTATGATACTCGCCAATTGATTCTTAACAAATACCTGTCCTTGTCTCATTTCGATGAATATAATAATGGTGGTTCTTCCCTTGGAATGGGTACAGGGGCTAATTGTAGGTTGAACAGTAGAAGCACTTGATTCACCTTGTCCATACGTAATGTTGCTTTTCCTTGCTCCATTTCGCGAACAAAGCGTAGACCTACTCCAGCCTTGAAAGCCATATCCTCTTGCGTAAGATGATACTCTTTACGTAGCTGCTTTAGTGTGGTTGATAATTGATTATTCTCCATCTTGATTATACCTTATCGGGTACAAATATACGAAAAAAAATATGAAAAAGAGCGTAGAACATCCCTAACGGGTATAATCTTATACTTATTTAACGTAATTATACCCCATTGGGTATAAACTTAATGTTCGTTTACTTTTATCATTCTAAGTTTTTCTTTAGCTCATCCGATAATTGCGTGGGTGTTTCAAACATTCTTTTTAGGGTTATATAAGTTTCCAAACACTTTCATGGGTAGCGGTTTCTCCCCTTATCAGTAGGATTAGTAAGATTATGAAAAATCATTACATATCACTTAACAAAATACTCTCAAGATAGGGGTGTGATACCTTCTATAATAGAGTCTGTAACATTCAACAAATCAGGTGGTTAGGTTTAGTGTTAAAGAATAGGCCTTTCTTGCATCAAGAAGGGCCTCTTTAATGTGCAAGAAGGGCATGTTCTTGACTGTAGAAGGGCGTCTTCTTACCCCGTGAAGGGCGTGTGTTGGATTTAAGAAAGGTGAAAATTATTGACAAACGGTCAGGGCTTTGATGAGTAAAAGGGACAGGGGTGGGGGAAGAAAACAGCTGGTGATGGGAAATACCCGCCACCAGCTGTTAGATAGAAGAGCGTGCAGCCCCTTATTCACGATAGCTGTTTAGCTTTGCAAGATAGTATTTCTTAAAGTCACTCCATCGATAATAATAAGGTGTAGAGGTCTTTGGAAGGGGCAGCGTAGCCTCTTCCTCATTGAGTAAAACCTTCACGAGGACATCGGCATTAGGCTTCTTAGGGTTCTTATAGAACACGAACTGAATGTTAGCAGCCATAGGGACAATGCGAGTAGAGCTCCAACCTTTTAGGTCGAGACTATCTATATCCGTTACGCTAATGTCGTTGTTATTAAGATTAAGTAGACAAGTCAATGGCATAACCATCGTGTCATGACCGAAACGAAGGGTAGCACCTGGGTGAGGTAGGGCCAGACAAGAGTCGGCATCGGTGATAATCTTACGCAAGAGATTGCGCTGTGAGAAAGGTTGCTTACCTCCACTTTGTGGTGCACTGGCATAGCGTAGATACCACCAAGCATTGCTTCGCTCCCACAGACGATATAACTCATCTGACGTAAAGAGATTGTACAATGAGAGCGAGTGGCGTATCTCTGAGTTCTGAACAATACTTGCCAGACTGAAGAGGTCGAAGGCGAGCTGTCCTGCATCTACCTTCTTGGCCACGTATTCCTTATCCTTAAAGAGGCGAGCCATCAAAGGCTTGGTGTCGATGTTGCGTTTGCCCCACTCGTCAATCGTATTCTTTACAGCACTGCTATCCCTTTGGTGAGACAGTTTCTTGTCTGATTGATTCATAAAATACATGTCATGTGCACTCGCATCATGCCTAATGCGTAAGCGAGGATTATGTCGAATCAGCTCTTGCAGTTCGTTTTCCATGGACAGAATACAGCGGATAACATCCGTAGACTTGGCATCTACCCACACAGAATCACGGAAAACGGATGGGAAACGACGATACATTCTTCTCGCAATCTGCTGATGCTGCTGTGCTCCCAACGGTGTTAGCTCGCCCCACCGCTTGTAGGATTCAGCATACATGAGGTGTAACTTCTTCAATACATCTTTCCCTTCATTGGTCAGAACGCCTGCTGAATCGGCCCGTTCGAGCGTCTCTATTGGGCGGAGATATTGCTGCGCATGGATGAGATAACGTGAGCCATGGCGGCCATAGTGGGAGAGATAGACAGGAAGATAGCCTGACGGAGCAGGTGTCAGCTTACCAGAAGGAGTCGGATAAGCAAGGTAATTGTTGGCAGAAAGCTCTGGACGAGCACTAATCTGCTTCTTAAACGATTGTGCTGTGACGTGTAGCGATGCGGAGAAGGCCAACGCACAAAGCAAAATAAGCTGTTTTTTCATATCGTTGTGATTTGTTCTAAACTACTTTGCAAAGGTAATCATTTTCTATAAAGATACGTAAGTGAGCGTGAATTAAAGATAGATAGCAGGGGTAGTCAGGCATGTGTTCTCATCGGAAATGGACGTTTTGAAGGCTGAATGGTGTGAGGACGATTTATTACAGTCGTGTCTTTCAGTTCAAACGAATGTTGTTTTAATAATAATCTCAGTCTATGCGCTGACGTAAATATCTCCAAAAGTCAGCTGACATACAATATTTTCGATAATAATTGACTATCTTTGCAAGTCATGACAATGTACTTGAAGGGTCTCTTTCCCCCATTTAAGCCCCGCTTTATGACTGTTTTTGGTTGTTATCGTCAGACTGCAATAGGGGAATAGGAGACTTTCGAGGAGTGAGTTAGTGCTGTGTAAGGCCTTGGTTCCACTCGAAAGGGAAGAGAGCATAGTGTAACATCTTCTCATGCTTTAAGTATGTTGGCACAGAATAAAACCTACAATAACAATGAAAGTGAAGTCTATTGCTTGTCCGTTAGAAACCTTTATCCCAGCTCGGGCTGTGGGTCAGCGTGATGTTCTGTCGTTGACACTCCCACCGATGCCCCTCTTGCAGGTGGCTTTTGTGGGTGTTGGCGCTCGTGGACGGATGGCAGTCACACGCTGGTGTCATATCCCTGGGGTTCGGATAGCTGCTGTCTGTGATGTTTCAAGAGAGGTGGCTGAGGAGGTGGCACAGCATGTTGAGCAGTTAGGGAAGTCTCGTCCGATGGTCTTTTGGGGTGAGACAGCTTACGTCGATATGTGTCAACAGCAAGCAGTCAACCTCGTTTATGTGTGTACGGATTGGATGTCGCATGTGCCTATAGCCGTTCATGCGATGGAGCAAGGGAAATGTGTCGCAGTGGAAGTACCTGCAGCACTCACCTTAAAAGACATCTGGAAACTGGTCGATACGGCCGAGCGGACACGACAACACTGTATGATGTTAGAGAATGTAGTGTATGACTACTTTGAGATGGCAGTCTGTCAAATGGTAAGAGAGGGCCTACTCGGTGAGCTTATACACGTTGAAGGGGGGTATGCACACCCTATTGGCGACCGTTGGATGCCTTGGCGCATGGAGTACACACGTCGGCATGCCGGCGATATCTACCCTACGCACAGTATAGGACCAGCTTGCAGACTCCTTGATATACACCGTTCTGACAACATGCAGTACCTTACGGCGATGCAATCTAATGCTTTTAAGGGGCGGGAGATGTATCAAACGGTGATGGGGACAGACTGCGATGACTTTGCTAATGGTGACCAAACGTCTACGATGATACGGACGGTGAGGGGGAAGACTATCCTTATACAGCATAATGTGATGACTCCACGTCCTTATAGTAGGATGTTCCAAGCGGTTGGCACACAGGGGTATGTCGCTAAATATCCTGCCCCAGAAGTGCAATTAAGTCCTATGGCTGCGGCCAAGGTGGGTATTGAGATAGAGGAAGATGACACACCCTTGAATACTGTTCAGATAGAGAGACTACTCAATCATTATGCGCCTTCCTTCTCATCCGAGACTATCGCTTTAGCCAAACAGCTCGATTCACGAGGTGGGATGTCCTTCTTTATGGACTTACGGCTCGCTCAGTGTCTGCAAGATGGGCTCCCTTTGGATATGGATGTGTATGACTTAGCGGAGTGGTGCAGCATTGCGGAGCTATCTAAACTATCTGTTGAGAATGGCTCAATACCAGTCATGATACCCGACTTCGTGCACCGTGTACATTTATATGATAAGGGATAGCAATAATGACAATAATGGGTATGATACAATGAGGTGGTTGGTTTGACATTACACTTTGCTTCCATGGAGTTAGATGGCGTGTTCTAATTATCAATGCTGCAAGATTTCTTTTTTCACGGAAGACGCTATGATTGAGGCTTCTCACCCTAATGACATTGGCTGTGTGGCATAATCACGAACCTATAAGAAGATGTTGGGTAAGATGTTTCGTAAATGATAAAGATCGTAATAGGCGTTGACAAGGAAATCAATCGCTCGTTCTGCTTTGCTTAGTGATAATGTCGTGTAAGGGAGTTGGTTGTCTGCTTATTGGAGGAAAGGGTAGGGGAGATGAGTGGAGACTATATAATAAGGTGGAACAAGACGGTAAGTGATAGTCTAAAAATACTTAAAACACGTATGTAAGCATGTAAGTATCAAAGATAAATACTATCTTTGTTTCGTTCATAGCAGGTTGACGATGAACAAGCAAGACTATAAAAGAATTACAAACTAACATAAACAATTATGCTACGGAAAACGATTTTTATCATTGCCATGTGTTTGGTAGGACTGAATGCATGGAGTATGGGAGTAGGGAACAAGGTACGTGTGGGTGTGTTCCAAGGTAATGGTGGTGCGCAAACGTGTATTTGGGAGGCCATAGCGTCTATACAGTTAGACCCAGACATGACTGTGAGAACAATCACAACAGGCGATATTGCGAATGGAGCTTTGAGTGATTTGGATGCTATCATCATCCCAGGAGGAGAAGGAGCAACGCAGTACATGAATCTTGGAGAGGAGAACATGGAACGAATAAGAAACTTTATTCGTTCAGGAAAAGGTGCTGTGGGTATCTGTGCTGGTGCCTATCTCTTTACAGACACACCAGGATATGCTTGTATGCACATCAATGGTGGAAAGGCAATCGACATCGAACATGACAACCGTGGACATGGTATATCAGCTTTCTCTCTTACCGCTGAAGGTAGAAAACTATTCCCTGAACTTGCTAATCGAGACCGTTCATACGTGATGTATTATGAAGGTCCGGTCCTTGTGAAGAGTGATAGTGTTCCTCTTCCCTACACGGCTATGGCGATGATGGAGACCGATGTGCACGAAGAAGGTAATGCACCTGCTAACATGACGAACAATCGTCCATTCTTTATCGCCAATGAGTATGGGAAAGGACGTGTCTTTAGTAGTATCTCGCACCCAGAGGCAACACCTGGAATGATGTGGATGATACCACGCATGGTGCGTTGGACATTACGAATGCCAGTTGTAGCTTATTCGAAGCGAGTCGTTAATCCCGATCTATATAATCGTGAGATTCTCATGACGAAAGCTGATTTAAAAAAGGAGCGTGGGTATTATAACACATTCTTATACGGCTCGCCTAAGGAGAAGATAGCGGCACTCGATTGGCTACAGAACTGTCGGTCGTGGGATGCTAAACGCTGGGTACAGGGTCTGCTCTTTGATAACAGCCCTGCTGTAAGAGAACGGGCGGCTCGCTTTATAGCTGAGACTGACTATCTCCCCTTCTTATCTGACTTAGAAGCGGCATGTCGTGTAGAACGTAATGCGCAAACGAAACAAAGGATGATGAGGCACCTTGAGCATCTGAAAGCGCTACTGCCGCATAAATAATCCTTGTCTTGTAGGGTCTATTATTAGGTAGAAACGTATATGATTTGGGCATTGCTTCGAAGGAGACATTACTTGAAAACAAATTTTCCTGTCATTCCTGTCATGCAAAGCGACGACTTAATACGCTGAACAACAGGGAGATTACTTGAAATGTTAAAAGTGACAGCAAAACGAAATTAAACTTTTTATGATAATAGAAGACATAATCTCTCCTTCTTTCAGTGGGCTTTTTCATTCCATGTCTCGGAAGAGCTGTATATGAGTTCAGCAATGAGAGTCTAAAAAAGACAGTATCAAATTAAACTTTGATACTGCCTTTTAATTTTTAGAGAATCCCTTTTAGGATTAAGAGGTGGACCTGGTGGGAGTCGAACCCACGTCCGCACAAGGAAACCATACGCTTTCTACACGTTTATTCCAGCCTTCGGTTTTCGTATGTCGGCAAGACCTGGACCACCAACCGACATCTTATCCTCTTAGTCTTCATCAGTGTATTGAGGCATACACTAACTATCTCCGATTGAACCTGCATCGCTTACTCTCTGGATTCGGAACAACATCCTCGGAGCGATGTCTCGTCCAACTATCTAATAGTCGGATAAAGCCAGTAACCTACTGTACTTCGGTTAGGCAGCGAGAGCGTAATTGTTTTCGCCAATTAATTGTTTGATAACTGAGATTTAGGAGCCAGTCAACGATGCTCCGCGTGCTTACGTACCATCTCGTCTTGCCGTCAAATCCAAACAAGCCCATAGTACAATGAGGATTTTTATAGGTTTAAGGAGACGTTAATCATCCTTGTTTTCCTATCATATCCTCTTCTGTTTCCACTGAATCAGACTGCAAATATAAGGAGAGTTTACGAAACCACCAAATCTTTAAGTACTTTTCTTCTTAATTTCATAGATAATTGCTGTCTATCTGAAATTTGTTGTAACTTTGCAAACACAACGCATTTGCGATGAAGATACAAGACATACAGAAACTATACGCTATGCTGCCACAGGCAGGAGCGATATTGAAGATACAGGAAGAAAAGTCAGTTAAGACTGTTTTCCTGCAGGGACTCGTGGCCTCAGCTGCCCCGATGTTCTTTGCATCAATAGCTGAACGATGGAAGACAACGACTGTTTTCGTGTTGAACGACAATGATGAGGCGGGTTATTTCTATAATGACCTTAAGACAATTGCTATGCCTGCAGATGGTGAAGGGAAGGTGGCAGAGGTGCTGTTTTTCCCATCGTCTTATCGTCGTGCAGTGAAATATGGACAGCGTGATGCGGGTAATGAAATCCTAAGAACAGAGGTGCTAACACGTCTTTCTGCCCTTGCCTCGGGTGCTGACAACGCTCTACCGCTTTATATTGTCACTGAGCCATCAGCGCTATCAGAACTTGTTGTATCAAAAAAGCAGTTGGATGAACGCCGTTTGACATTGACTGTTGACCAGCATATTGACATTGTGGAGGTAGAGAAAACCTTACGTTCTTTTGGCTTTACAGAGACAGATTACGTCTATGAACCAGGTCAGTTTGCTGTGCGTGGTAGTATTATTGATGTCTATTCCTTCTCAAATGAACTTCCTTTCCGTATCGATTTCTTCGGTGATGACATTGAAACCATTCGTAACTTTGAGGTAGAGACGCAGCTGTCTACAGAGAAGTTGACACGTGTTGAGATTGTTCCAGAGCTGACAACGATGTCAGAAGAGAAGGTTCCATTTCTTCAGTTCTTACCAGAAGATGCCGTGTTGGCATTCAAGGACTTCCTTTATGTTCGTGATGCGATTGATAATATCTATCAAGAAGGTTTTACTAATCAGGCTTTGACAGAGAAGTTAGAGGGTAAAACGGAGTTAGAACAGCGCGAATTGGAAATGGCTTTCCGTAAGGAAGGGCAACTTGTGCCAGCCTCACGTTGGATGAATGATGCACTTGATTTCCGTCGTATAGAGTTCGGTATTAATCATTCCAGTTCCGATTTAGCAAAGAAGAAGGATGGTTCACGGGCTACGATAAACTTCAGTACGTCACCGCAACCACTCTTCCACAAGAACTTTGACTTGCTGTCTAAGACGCTTCGTGACTATCTTATAAAAGGTTATAAACTCTATATCTTTGCAGATAGCGAGAAGCAGACTGTACGTTTGAGGGATATCTTTGACTCTTTGTCAGATACGAATATGTCGGCTAAATCAGAGAACTTATCTGTAGCCGAACTGTCTGGGGAGGGTCAGGATGCAACAGTGGGGGCTTTACCTTTCACGCCAGTCAACCGAACGTTGCATGAAGGTTTCGTTGATAGTACGCTGAAGGTATGTTTCTTCACCGATCATCAGATTTTCGACCGTTTCCATAAGTATAACCTCAAGTCAGACAAGGCTCGTCAAGGTAAGATGGCTTTGACGATGAAAGAGCTGCAAGAGATGGAACCCGGTGACTTCTTAGTGCATGTTGACTTTGGAATAGGTAAGTTTGCTGGTCTGGTTCGTGTACCTGCTGGTGACTCTTATCAGGAGATGATACGTCTGGTTTATCAGCATAATGATATTGTGGATGTATCTATTCACTCGCTTTATAAGATTAGTAAGTATCGTCGTGGTGATAGTGGTGAACCACCACGATTGTCTGTTCTTGGCTCAGGTGCTTGGGATCGTCTGAAAGAAAAGGCGAAGAAGCGTATCAAGGATATTGCTCGTGACCTTATCAAACTCTATGCTAAGCGACGTCGTGAGAAGGGATTTGCCTTTTCTCCTGACTCATTTATGCAGCATGAATTGGAGGCTTCATTCCTTTATGAGGATACGCCCGACCAGTTGAAGGCTACGCAAGAACTCAAACAAGATATGGAGAGCGCACGTCCGATGGACCGTCTGGTCTGTGGTGACGTGGGTTTTGGTAAGACCGAGGTGGCTATCCGTGCTGCTTTCAAGGCTGCGGTGGATAATAAGCAGGTGGCTGTATTGGTGCCTACAACCGTGTTAGCCTTCCAGCATTACCAAACCTTTAAGAAGCGATTGAAGGATATGCCAGTGCGGGTTGACTATCTCTCACGTGCTCGTAGTGCTAAACAAACAAAACAGGTATTGGAGGATTTGGCAGAGGGAAAGATTAATATTCTTGTCGGTACGCATAAGTTGATAGGAAAAACGGTGAAGTGGAATGACCTCGGACTCCTTATCATTGATGAAGAACAGAAGTTTGGTGTTTCTACAAAGGAGAAACTCAGGCAGCTGAAAACGAATGTTGACACCCTTACGATGTCGGCAACGCCTATCCCACGTACGCTACAGTTCTCACTGATGGGCGCACGTGATATGAGTATTATGCGTACACCGCCACCTAACCGTTACCCTATTCAGACTGAGATAGCTTCTTTCTCGCATGAAGTAATAGCAGATGCTATTAACTTTGAGATGAGCCGTAATGGACAGGTTTATTTCGTTAATGACCGTATTAGCAATCTTCCAGAGATAGCAAAGCTAATTAAGAAGTATGTTCCCGACTGTCGTGTTGCAATCGGACATGGACAGATGAAACCTGAGGAGTTGGAGGAGATAGTTATGGGTTTTATGAACTATGACTATGATGTACTGCTTTCAACGACGATTGTTGAGAATGGTATTGATATTTCTAACGCCAACACCATCATCATTAACGATGCTCATCGTTTCGGACTCTCCGACCTGCATCAGATGCGTGGTCGTGTGGGACGTTCTAATAAAAAGGCTTTCTGTTATCTTCTCGCTCCTCCTTTGGCTGCATTGAGCCCAGAGGCACGTCGTCGTCTGGAGGCTTTGGAAACTTTCTCCGACCTTGGTAGTGGCTTTAATCTTGCGATGCAGGACCTCGATATTCGTGGTGCGGGCAATCTCTTAGGCTCTGAGCAGAGTGGATTTATGGAGGATTTAGGATATGAAACCTATCAGAAAATCCTCAATCAGGCGGTGATGGAGCTGAAGAATGATGAGTTCCAAGATCTTTATGAAGAGGAGATGGAAGAAGGAAAGCAGATTACGGGTGATGACTTCATTGATGATTGTGCCGTAGAGAGCGATCTTGAAATGTACTTCCCTGATAACTATGTGCCAGGTAGTTCAGAGCGTATGCTACTTTATCGTGAGCTTGATAATATTGAAAAAGACGAAGACCTTGATGCCTATCGTAAGCGTCTGCAAGACCGTTTCGGTCCTGTTCCACGTCAAGGTGAGGAACTGATGCAGGTCGTTGCACTTCGTCGTGTAGGTAAGCGATTAGGCTGTGAGAAGATTATCCTTAAGCAGGGACGTATGCAGATGCAGTTTGTTTCTAACCCTAACAGTGTCTACTATCAGAGTGCTGCTTTTGATAAGGTTCTCAACTACATCGGTTCTCATCCCCGCCGTTGTAATCTGAAAGAACGAAATGGCAAGCGGTCAATGGTGGTTAGTGACGTTAAAACGGTGGGAGAAGGTGTGAAAGTTTTAAGAGCAATAGAACAAGGGAACAAAATGTCTTGATGAAATGGATACCCTAAGTTCACTTTGAATATTCATCCAATGGTGGAAGACCAACCTCCTTCCGCCATTGATTGACCAATTTCTTATTAAGTAAAGGGCAGATCCCATTGTGATTTCTCTGTGTTCCGTATTTCTGAGGTCGCCCCTCTCTTACATCAATCCTGTCATGTAGAGCAGCAACTAAAGCAGCTTGAATGTTCCCTTCTGTCGCAGCTCTCTCCAGCATAGGTAGATATTCTTTTTGTATGTCCAAGGGTGCATGCTGAATGATTATCCATGCTGCCTCACAAGCAGAAGTGCCTACTTCTGTCTTTTTAGGGAAGCCGTGTTCTTTCAATATTTGCCTTATCTCGACTTGGTTGAGAGAGTCAATACTATCAGCACGAAGCCTTAACGCTATATCATATTGTGTCTCCTCATGGTGCAACTGTCGGCTCAATATCCATTGTGTTCTATAAGCTTGGTCACGTTCAAGCATCTCTTCTAAATGGTTCTTCAGTGATAAGTCATAGTTATAGATATCTGCTCGCTTATCAAATTCATCTTCATAAGAGGGTACAGTAGCAGAGTCTGGCATCTGATAGTAATCCTTTTCCATTCTTATACGGTGCATATCAAACTTATAAGCAGCCTCATCTTTATCAACCATACGCAATTTATAAGCAACACTTGATAACTTGGAAGGAAAGATGTAACGATCATCTGCGAATGCTTCAGTATATGCACGGATGGCATCATCATAACGCCCTTGCTCATAAAGAGAGTCGGCATGGAAGATAAGACGCCAATAATCATCCTGTGAGGAAAGTGTCTTGATATCTGAAGACATTAATTTAGGAGTGCTGTTAGAAAGGTTGAATCGTTTTAGAGTTGAGTTCTTCATATCTTCTAAAATAGAGCCAACTAACTCTAAATGTTCCAGTCGGGTGACATCCCAATTATAATGTCCACAAGAGGCATAGGACTTATTCCTACTCTGAAGAATATAAATTATACCTTTCGTTTTTTTTCTATCAACACCCTATCTACACATATTATCCGATGTTTCCTCTTTTTTATGAAGAGGTTACGCCATACTATATTGGGCTGCTGCGCCTGCTTCGGTCCATCAAAGAATGTATGATAAACCCATAAACTACTATTATTCCTTATTTCATAATCAGGCTCAACTGTGATAATACTGTTGCTGACAAAACTCCAACAATCATTATTGATGGATTTAAGAGAATCTAATTGAAAGGGGATATCTCGCCTTATTTCATTCTGCATACGTTGTTCTTCTGTAAGTTTAGCAGAACCACATGCAAATAGTAAAGATGACAGGACGATTGTCAGGATAACTTTGTTCATAAAAGAGGGTATTAGTTTTTGCAAATATATCAATTAATTCTATCTCATGCAAGTAAACTAGTATAAAACCAAAGGAAATACTTGCAAAAGTCATAAATCATGCTTAAATTTGCGAACAAATGACTACGAGAATGAAACATACAGATGTTTTTAGCTCTATTCGCAACGTTGCAATGAAGTTAAAACCAGAGAATGGAAAGATAATACTCTTCGGTTCTCAGGCACGTGGTGACGCTCATGAAAATTCCGATTGGGATATTCTAGTCCTATTAGACAAGGATAAGATAGAGGTGATAGACCATGATAAGTTCACTTATCCATTCTGGGAACTTGGCTGGGAAATCAATGCAATGATTCATCCTATTGTATATACCTCAAAAGAATGGAGCACTCTCTCTCACACTTCTTTCCGAGATAATGTAGAACTATATGGGATTGTTTTATGCTAAAAACGGAGAGAGAAGAAAGAAAAGATATAACACCATAAAATATCAAATAATTATGATTAAGAAATATGTAGAAGAGAATAAAGACAGAATGCTCGAGGAGTTGTTCAGTCTGATACGCATACCAAGCGTAAGTGCACAACCTGCTCATAAGGAGGACATGGTACGCTGTGCTGAACGTTGGAAGGAACTGCTGCTTGAGGCAGGTGTTGATAAAGCTGAGGTGATGCCATCAAAGGGTAATCCTATGGTTTATGCTGAGAGAATGGTTGCCCCTAATGCAAAGACTGTATTGGTTTATGGTCACTATGACGTGATGCCAGCAGAGCCATTTGAACTTTGGAAAACTGAGCCATTTGAGCCAGTTATCAAGGATGGTCATATTTGGGCTCGTGGTGCAGATGATGATAAGGGACAATCATTTATGCAGGCAAAGGCATTCGAGTATCTTAACAAGAATGACTTGTTGAAGCATAATATGAAGTTCATCTTTGAAGGTGAGGAAGAGATTGGTTCTGGTAGTCTTGGTCCATTCATCGAGGAACACAAGGAACTCTTGGCTTGCGATGTAATCCTCGTTTCTGATACAGGTCTTATTGGTCCTGATACTCCTTCTATCACAACAGGTTTGCGTGGTTTGTCTTACTGGCAGATAGAGGTTACTGGTCCTAATCGTGACCTTCACTCAGGAACCTTCGGTGGTGCTGTGGCTAACCCAATCAATGTTCTTTGTAAGTTGATAGCTGATGTGACTGGTCCTGATGGCAAGATTCGTATCCCTGGCTTCTATGATGATGTTGAGGAGGCTTCTGATGAGGAGCGTAAACTCGTTGCATCTATTCCTTTCGATGAGGAGGAATATAAGAAATCTCTTGGTGTTAAGGCACTCTTCGGAGAAGAAGGTTATAGTACAATCGAGCGCACTGGTTATCGTCCAACATTTGATGTATGTGGAATCTGGGGTGGTTACACAGGTGATGGTGCTAAGACTGTTATTCCATCAAAGGCATACGCAAAACTTTCTTCACGTCTTGTTCCACATCAGGATCATACAAAGATTAGCCAGTTGGTAATAGACTATTTTAATAGTGTTGCTCCTGATTATGTTACAGTGAATGTAGAGAAGCATCACGGTGGCCATGTTTATGTTTGTCCTATTGACTTCCCTGCTTATAAAGCTGCTGAGCGTGGCTTCGAAGCAGTATTCGGCAAGCGTCCATTGCCAGTACGTATCGGTGGTAGTATTCCAATCATTTCTACTTTCGAGAAGTTGCTTGGTGTGAAGACTGTTCTCATGGGCTTCGGTTTGGAGTCAAATGCTATTCACTCTCCAAACGAGAATATGCCAGTAGATCTCTGGTTGAAGGGTATTGAGACAATCATTAACTTCCACCTCGAGTACGATAAGGAGGCGTAAGTTCGGTAATAAGACACGCAGTACGCTGTGTTAAGACATAGTAACAAAGGAACATTGTTCTCTGTAGTAATATATCTTTCTCATATAAACAGAAAGGCTTACAACAGAGAATAGTGTTCCTTTTGATATCATTGATGTCTTATAAATAGGTGTTGTCAGATTTTATGAACATGTTTGCCGAAAGCATTATACCATTATATAATAAGGAGGGAGTACAATATAGTAAGCCAGCTCGGCTAATGAAGACAAAGAGACCTATATATAAAAGGTAACATCCAAAATCTATGTAGATTGTGGCTGTTACCTTTTATTTACTCCGCTTGTTTATTCTTTCTTGTAAAAGTGAATGTTAGTCTTTAATCTTAGGATACTTTCTGAACCAACCATCCATACGGAGTCGGATGACACCGAAGAAAGCTTCAGAGAAGATACCACCGCTCATCTTACTTGTTCCCTCACGTCGATTAACGAAGATAACAGGTACTTCTTTAATCTTGAAACCAATCTTGAAAGCGGTGTACTTCATCTCGATTTGGAAGGCATAGCCCTTGAAACGAATCATATCCAATGGGATTGTCTCAAGAACGCGACGACGATAACATACGAAGCCCGCAGTCGTATCATGAACATGGAAACCTGTTACAATACGAACATACTTGCTGGCAAAGTAACTCATCAATACACGTCCGATAGGCCAATTTACAACGTTTACTCCACTGACATAACGTGAACCAACTGCAACATCATAACCTTCGTCATGGGTTGCAGCATAAAGGCGAGGAAGGTCGTTAGGGTCGTGGCTAAAGTCAGCATCCATCTCAATGATGTATTCGTAGCCATGTTCTAAAGCCCATTTGAAGCCAGTGATATAGGCCGTACCTAATCCTAACTTTCCTGAACGCTCAATGATAAAGAGACAATCAGAGAATTCTGTCTTAATCAGGTTATGTACGATTTGTGCCGTTCCATCAGGACTTCCGTCATCAATAACCAAGATATTAAACTTTTTCTCCAATAGGAATACCGCTCGGATAATCTTCTCTATATTCTCCTTTTCGTTGTATGTCGGTATAATTACAATGCTATCGCTTGTCATAGATTTTTGTTTTTATAGGACAAATGTAGTATAAAAATATGATACTAACAAGTTTTTGTCTATTTTTATTGGTCTGGGTTCTCTATGAAGCCTTGGTATTCAGGAGTAAGAGCAGACATAACAGAATTGTAAGCTTCGTTCATAGTCTCCTTTTCATATTCGCTACCTTTCCCTTTAGGTGAAATAGGTTTATGAATGGTGAGACTCAGTCGGTGCCAAACAGGGAAATGCCAATCATTCGTACGGGGCATAACATCGAAGGAACCATTGATGGTGATAGGACAAACAGGTAATTGGAGTTCGTCTGCTAACATGAAGGCACCACGGCGGAACTTACCCATGTGTCCCGTAAAACTACGTGCCCCTTCTGGGAATACAACCACTGACATTCCTTCATGAAGTGTTTCACGTGCCGTGTCGTAAGTCTTTTTAATTTTACTTGCACCACTCTTATCCACAAAAATATGATGTGCTTTCTCACACGCCAGGCCTACCAATGGTATCTTACGAAGAGACTTCTTCATCATCCATTTGAAATTACGACCAAGAAAACCATAGATAAGAAATATATCGAACGCACCTTGATGATTGCTGACGAATACATAGCTCTGTTTAGGATTGAGGTGTTCACGTCCTTCAACCTTTACGGGGAGGAAGAGAATTCGAATAGTAAACCATGACCACCATTTCCCTGGGTAGTATCCCCAGAAATGTCCATTACCGAGTTGACAACCAATGGTTGTGGTTAATGCAGTAAAGATGGACGCAATGAAAAAGAGTGGAAAAGCAATGAATAGCATGTAAACCCTATATAGAAAGGTTATAACCAACATCACTATTGACGTTTGCTTTTTTTGTTGCGATACAGTATTGCTCATATATGTTTCCGTTTATTCTATTTCTTTATATGTAATGTTATAACAGTAATCTCATTAGGCATATTGATTCGGAAGGGGACAAGGCCACCTAATCCAGCCGTAACATTGAGAAAACGACCATCTTGTTCGTAGACTCCATAATCTTCATGCTGGCGTACACTCGTTGGTCGCCATCCAAAAAGTTGCATTTGTCCTCCGTGTGTATGTCCACTAAGTGTCAGTTGTGCTGTTGTCTTTGGAAGGATAGAACGCTTCCAAGCAGATGGATCATGCTGTAGCATAATTATAAACGAATTTGGCGCTATGCCTTGTGTTGCTTTCTTATAATCTGAATGGTTTGGGAAGGGAGGCTTACCGTCATTTTCTGTACCACAGATATAAATAGACTCTTTCTTAGGTGATGTGATACAAATGTTCTGATTGCGTAAGAGTGTCCAGCCTAAGACCTTCCTTTCTGCATTGACTAATCGTTCTTCTTGCGCTGCCTTCTCTCTTTTATCACCTTTTATATACTCCGTATAATCATGGTTCCCTAAGACGGAGACAGTCCCCTTCATGGGTTGACGAATAAAGGACGACATCCTTTCAACCTCTTCTGGGCGTATATTCTGTAAATCGCCAGTGAAACAAATGAGGTCAGGCTTTTGCTTTTCAATACTATCCATCTCTGCTTTTAGTATCTTACTGCGCCAACCATCGAAAGTTCCAAGGTGCAAGTCAGATACATGTACGACTCTATAGCCCTCAAACGACTTTGGTAAGTCTTTGAAATAAAGGTCTACATGCCTGATGCGTATATCTGATATTCCGTATGTGAGTCCATAAACAAATACTCCAAAGGCAAAGCAACCTAAAAGTACTCCTATATAATGTCCCCAATTTCGATTTGTACGAATAATATATTTACGAACTATCGAACCTAAGAATGATGTGAGTGCAAAGATAGCCTTAGGTCCGACAAACATACCGAGCAGGAACAGATAAGTGTTCAACCAAGTGAGGTTGTCTGGCGCAAAGTTTTGAATGGATGCCATTGCACAAGTATAGATTACCATCCCGATGCAGGGTAACCACCACAATAGACGTAGCCACCAAGATACGTGGTAACGCTTACGGAAATAGTGAATGTCAATATACAAGTCTGACAGCACTATTATCAATATAAGATATATAACGATTCGAGCTATCATTTCTTCAATAAAGAGGAGACAAGAAACTTTCTTAACAGCTCAACAGGCTGATTACGACGACGAGCATAGTCTTCTAATTGGTCTTCATCAATCTTCCCTACTTCAAAAGATCTACTTTGTGGGTGAGCAAACATAAAGCCAGATACACTGGCATGAGGTATCATCATACCACTTTCTGTTAGGCTAATCCCAATTCCTTTCATATCTAATAATTCATATAAAAGGAAATTAACACTGGTGTCAGGTATAGATGGGTAGCCTACAGCTGGTCTTATTCCTTGATATCTCTCAGCAAGGAGATCTTTTATTGTAAGCTGCTCATCTGCTGCATAACCCCAATATTTCTTGCGGACATCCTCATGAAACTTCTCTGTTGTAGCTTCAGCTAATCGGTCAGCAATGGTCTGGGATAGCATACGTTGATAGGGGTCATCCTCATTACTCTCTGTAAAAGCCGTATCAACAGAAGCTGCAAAGAGTCCTACTGTATCTTTAATGCCCGATGCAGCAGGGCGTAGGAAATCTGAAAGACAGAGGTTGGGTTTTCCTGCAACTGCCTTCTGCTGACGCAACATGGGGATACGTGTTCCATTGACGATGATATCATCACCATCGCTATTAGCATCACACAAAGCAAAGACGGCATGGGTGTGATACTTTTCTTCCATATCGTTTAGCAGGGTCTCAGCTTCCTTACGTAGTTCTTGTTGAGCCTCTTTAGCCTTACCATTCATCGACCAAGCATAGAAGAAGAAAGCCCAATTAATATATGGAACAATGTCACTGATGTTATAAGTTACAATCCTACTTTTATTATCAATTATTGCATCGTTCATTTTACTTTAATCCTTATTTCGGAAAGTAATCTTCTCACCACGAAGCGTGTCATCAAACTTTCCGTTATTTAATAGGTGTTGTCCATTGCAGAAGGTGTGTAATACTCTCCATTGATAAGTGTGTCCCATCATCGGACTCCACTTACATTTACTCTGAATACAATCCTCGTCCACAGTCCAAGGCTGGTTGGGTGAAACGATGGTGATGTCGGCCTTATATCCTTTACGTAAGAAACCACGTTGGTCAACATGGAAGAGCCGAGCTGGTGCGTGTGACATCAAGTCAACCATCCGTTCTATTGTCATAACACCTTTGTCAACCAATTCGAGCATTGTGACGAGTGAGAATTGTATCATTGGCATACCTGATGCAGCCTTAGTACAACCACCTTGTTTCTGTGTCAATAGGTGTGGCGCATGGTCGGTACCAATAACTGTAATCCGCCCGTCTGTGAGTGCCTGACGAATAGCATCTCTATCAGATACCGTCTTGACTGAAGGATTACATTTAATAAGTGCTTTCTTTGTAAGATAATCTTCATTCGAGAAAGCTATATGAGCAATAACAGCTTCCAAGGTTATCCTTCCCTCGTCTTCTGTTTGATTGGCTAATGAAAGCTCCTTTTCAGTAGTGATATGAGCAATATGGAGTTGGGTCTTATATTTTCGAGCTAATTCTACGGCTAATTGAGAGGATGCCCAGCAAGCCTCAGCGCTTCTTATCTCCCAATGATGTGTAATATCTGGATCATCACCAAAGTGTTCCTTGGCAACTCTTATGTTCTCATTGATAATACCAGAATCCTCACAATGTGTCATCACTGGTAGATTCAATGCTGCTGCAGTACGGAATGTTTCTTCTAACGCTTCACGTCTATCAACAAGCATGTTTCCTGTTGAGGCTCCCATAAAGAGCTTTATTCCAGGGATAGTATGTATATCTAATTGAGGAAATAGCTTACTATTAGCATTCGTCGCACCAATAAAGAAGCTATAGTTCACATGACTTGTCCGGCTTGCACGATCCCATTTATCTTGTAAAGCTTCCAGCGTTGTTGTTTGTGGATTGGTGTTTGGCATCTCAAAGTATGATGTGACACCACCATACGCAGCTGCACGACTCTCACTTTCAATATCTGCCTTCTCTGTTAGGCCGGGTTCACGAAAGTGGACATGGTCGTCAATAACGCCTGGTAGAACAAAGCACCCCGTGGCATTGACTATCTCGTCAAACATACCACGGGGTACCTCGTTACCTTCTATAATCTCTATGACACAATCGTCCTCTATGACGAGCGAACCTATAAAGCTTCGCCCTTCATTGACGATAGTTCCACCTTGAATGAGTTTCCTCATATATTATATTCTTTTTTGTTTGAGATTGTTTGTTAATTCATCCGAAAGTTGAAAGCATAAAACCTACTAAAGTAAGATAGAAAACATTACCTATTTTACTAGTAATAGTTTTATTATCATTTGCTGTCATTTTAACATTCCGTGTCAATATCCTATAATCCAGCCAGTTAAATACCCATGTGGGCTGACAGATATGACAGCAACTTTCGTTTTGGATAAATCCGTTGTTGCTCGTAGACTCTTTATCCTACCTTCGGAAACACTCCTATGGAATCTTATCCTACTCTTGTTAAGTCAGAGTCGTTACAGAAAAGATGGTGGGGTGTGGTTGGCCCTTACTTTGAAATAGAGTCGCCTGCCATTTGTGCTGGTGTTGGAGGAGCAACTGCAGCATTAGGTGTTGTACCTGCTGCATCTGGTAGTCCTGCAGGATCAGCCATTCCGTTCATTTCCTTTTGAGCTTGTAAGAAATTAGCATAGAATGCTTTTATCTGCGGATTCTGCTTAAATGTGTCTGTAGCCTTAGACATGATATATTCAATCCATGAAGGTAATTGATTAATAGCATTGCTATACATATAATCATTCATCCATTGTGGATATGCGTCAGGTGTTGTCTCATAGCTGATGCGCGTAAGGAAACACCATGGTCCAAGGATATTATTAAAATTCTCTGTAATAAACTTTGTGAAAAGTTTGTCACCTTTGTCATATACGCCCAAAGCCTTCTTTGTAAGACGAACATTCACCGTCTCCTCATCTTGTCCATTCATAATGGCTGCACTTTCTTCATGGTCAATCTCGGCGTATTGGTTGCGTAGCTGTATAAACTTCGTCCAGAAATCATTAAGTTTATCATTCAGGGGCGTACCACTGACACGTTGCTGTGTATTATCCAGTTTAACCGTAATATCGCCTTTCTCTATTACAACAGGGAACTGAAGGTTGATGTCATCCATGAATATTTGCCCTATCTTGGTAGAGTCAACCGTTCCATGGAAAGCAAACTGACCATGAACCACGTCACATGAGTCCAAGTCAATGAGTGAATCGGCCTGATCAGTTTTCAGATACAACTTACGTCCATCCAGACTTGAAACGTTAGATGTACCTTGGATGTTGAATGAGTTGGCACATGACGTAAACGCTATCAGCGTTAGTAATGCATAGAGAATCTTATTCATAGATGATTAAACTGGTTCTGTTTCTTCTCAGACAAAATTACATTCTATAATCGAAGCCGAGAAACTTTTTTATTCAAATTAAAACAATCTGTGAGCTTTTAGCTTTTTTTAGGTATTTGTGCTGCTGCTTTCCCGCTTCAATTCGTAGCTGATACGATGAGTAGTATACATCTCAATAACAGCAGAAATGAGTAGGAGTATGACCCAATTATGATGGAAGATACTCACATAACTGCTGTATCCATCTAATGAGCCAGTGAAAATAGGGCGAAGAAAATGATAAGCGTCTTCTACCATAAAGATGCCAGCAAGGATAAATCCCCATCCTGCCAACGACATAATCTTGCGTAGACGACGAATAGCTAATACTGTACCTAAGTAACGTTGTCGTGACTGCATAAGTGCAAATAAGATTGCACCTACAAGCATTAGCCAGCAAGCAATAGGCTGGATTAAAAGGAAGGCATACAAGCCTGCCCCTGCAACCATTGTTATCCCTCCTAAGAGGTAAACGATAGATTCTACTTTAGTCAGTTGTTTCATTCTTACCAGTGTTTTCGGTTGGATGCTCATCATCGCTTAGAACGAAGATGTCTTCATTGTCAGCTTTCATAAAATAACGTTCACGAGCGACACGTGCAATAGCTTTGGGATCAGTCTTTAGTTCCTTAAGTTGTTGCATGTCATGCTTATATTGAGAATCGTACTTTTGGATTTCTCTCTTCAAATCATCAATCTGATAGGCATACTCTATTCGTTTCATAAAACTGTTTTCATCCACGATACCAACAATGAGTACACCGAGAATGATAACAATATGAAACTTAAACCGATTGAAGAAACTAATGATATGTCCAGTAATCTTACTCACTTCTTTACATTCTTTTTTGCAAAAGTAAGGAAAAGATTGCATATCGGAGCATTAAAGATATATATTTTTAGCAAATTAACAATTTAATTCTTCTTACCTCCTTACTGTTTTCTTAACTTTTATTACCTTTGCATTGATAATCAGACTTTACTATTTTATGGATGAATATATTGTTTCGGCGCGAAAGTATCGCCCGTTGTCCTTTGATGCTGTCGTAGGACAACAGGCGCTGACTACTACGCTGAAGAATGCTGTGAAGAGTGGTAAGCTGGCTCATGCTTATCTTTTTTGTGGTCCACGAGGTGTGGGTAAGACTACTTGTGCCCGTATCTTTGCGAAAGCTATTAATTGCGAACACCCTACGGCTGACGGTGAGGCTTGCAATGAGTGTGAAAGTTGCAAGGCTTTCAGCGAAGGACGCAGTTATAATATCTTCGAGTTAGATGCTGCCAGCAATAACTCTGTTGAGAATATCAAGGCATTGATGGACCAGACCCGTATCCCACCACAGGTAGGACGTTATAAGGTCTTTATCATTGACGAGGTTCACATGCTTTCTACTGCAGCCTTCAATGCGTTCCTCAAGACGCTGGAGGAACCGCCAGCACATGTCATCTTTATCCTTGCTACGACTGAGAAGCATAAGATTCTCCCAACGATCCTATCGCGTTGTCAGATTTATGACTTCGAACGAATGACGGTTCCAAATATTATCGACCATCTAAAGCGTGTTGCTGAGAAGGAGAATATACAGTATGAGGAAGAGGCTCTGAGCGTGATTGCGGAGAAAGCGGATGGCGGAATGCGTGATGCGCTCTCTATATTCGACCAAGCTGCAAGTTTCTCTCAGGGGAATATCACTTATCAAAAGGTGATAGAAGACTTGAATGTACTTGATACTGAAAATTATTTTAACATTGTCGACCTTGCCTTAGAGAATAAGGTAAGTGAGATAATGGTACTTTTAAATACTGTCATCAATAAGGGATTTGATGGTGGGCACCTTGTGAACGGTCTGGCTTCTCATGTTCGTAACGTATTGATGGCAAAGGATGCGCAGACTCTCCCGTTGCTTGAGGTGAGCGAACAGTTGAGAAATCGTTACCAGCAGCAGGCACAGAAGTGTCCTGTTAATTTCCTTTACACTGCATTGCAGATTATGAATCGATGTGATGTGGAGTATCGACAGAGTTCTAATAAGCGTTTGTTGGTTGAACTAACGCTTATCCAAGTGGCGCAGATTACGCAGAAGGAAGATGATATTCCTGCCTCGGGGCGTAGCCCTAAACGATTAAAATCCCTGTTCAAGAATCTTATTCTGAAGGCTCAACAGAAACCGACTCCGCAGGTGGTTGGGAGCCTGAAACATGATAATGACACTGTTCACAATGCTAATGCGGGTGGGACAGTGCCTGTTGAGGTTGTGTCTTCGTCTGAAAAGTCTGTTGCTGAGACTTCTGGCGAACGTCCTAATGTGAATGTAAATTCAGGTGTCCCGAATGCTGTTAATCTCAGTTCGTTGACGATGTCATTCGATAATCTGCTCAAAGCCGATAAGAAGAAAAAGCAAGAAGAGGAGCTTGAAATAACCAATAAGGATGAGAATGAGCGGTTTACACAGCAAGAGTTGGTTGTGAGTTGGCGGGCTATGTGTTCACGAATGCCTGAGCGTATGCAGGCTTTGGCACAGCGTATGAAGAATATTACACCTACTGTCACAGAGTATCCAACAATCTTGGTACTTGCAGAAAACAATATTCAGCTCAACGAAATGCTAACTATTAAATCGCGCATCCGTGCTACATTGGCAAAAGAACTGCACAACGGACAGATTGAAGTAGATATTCGTCTTGCTAAGTTTGAAGAAATCAAGCCAATGCTTACGCCTCGTGAGTCTCTGAATAAACTGTTGGAGACAAATCATCCTGTAAAGGAACTTATTGATGCGTTGGACTTGTATTTGGATTAAGAAAATCCACCTTTGGTGTTGTCACGGCTAATATCGTCCCATAAGTAGTGTACAGGTAGCTGATATTTAGTGCTCTAATAGTTGGTTTTTAGGTGTTTTAGTGAACCTTGCTACTTGTTTTTAACTATTGTCCGAAGGCTTCGGACAAGTTGTCCGGACGCCCCGTACAAGTTGTCCAGAGGCTCCGGACAGTTAGTGAGAAGGCTTAGTATCAGTCTTATTTGGGGTTGAGAAACTTGCTTCTTTAGGTGTTTTACAGTGTTATTATTATCAATAACAGACCGTAATGAGGGTGTACTATTCAAGTCTTAACGGAACGCAATATATGAACAAAATCTTTTCAGTTAGTGTCGCAAGTTCAACATAGAACTGCAATCCCAAGTGCTGGTGTAGCTTAATAATCTATACCTGAAAACACCGAGGGGTTTGGGGGCGAGAAGCCCCCATGAGAAGAAAATCAACAAGCAATGCATAAAAATAAGAAAGGGAGACCTCTGTCTCCCAAAGATTAATTAATTTTGCATTGCAATGTACAAACAATTAACCTCGGAGCAAAGGTACACAATTTCTGTGCTACTCCAAAATAGAACGAAACAAAAAGATATTGCCAAGGCGATAAATGTAAGTGCAAGTACAGTGTCTCGTGAAATAAGACGTAATAGCGGAGTCCGAAGACACTATAATTGGGAAACTGCCCAAGCAAATGCAGTACAAACAAGGCGCAGAAAGCCAGGCAATCGTTCAGTCGACAAGGATGTCATGGAAGAGGCGAAGCGCCTTCTTATTACTGAGCAATGGTCTCCAGAACAAATATCTGG
>NZ_JH114143.1:220887-237535 GCF_000224595.1 Prevotella sp. C561
TCAGTGAGAGACCTACTGAAGCGTNACGGGCAAACGGCTTTGGGGACTTCGAGATGGACACGATTGTTGGAAGAGGAACCATGGTGCCATCGTAACACTGATAGAGCGTAGTACAAACATGTTGTTTATAGAGAAAACTTAAAGAAGGGGAAAAAATGCCAAAGAACTGGCACGAACTGTAATACACTTAACTATCTCCTTTCAAAGACCATATCAAGTCTATTACAACTGACAATGGTACAGAATTCGCTTGTCATGAAATGATAGCCAAAAGCCTTGGTGTTACCATATATTTTGCTGACCCATACGCTTCATGGCAGAAAGGCGCTATAGAAAATGCTAACGGACTAATTAGGCAATACGTGCCAAAAAAAGAAACCTTTGAGCATATCAGCCAGCAACAAATAACTAAGTATTCAAAGAAAATTAACATGAGGCCAAGAAAGAAATTAGATTTTAAAACACCACAGGACTGCTTTTACGAACTAATTAAGTAAATTTGCACTTGCTTGTTGAATTCACGTGTGTACGTACATTATTGTAAAAGTTAAAATAGCGTAATGGTAGTTCTATTCGGCATTATTTCAGTATTTTTGTACGTTATTTAGGCAATGAGAAATAAGAGCATTATATTCCTATTATCCTTTGTTGTTGTTTTTGCAATGGCAAGTGTCAACATGCCTGTGCCTCAAGGTAAGAAAACCAAGAAGGCTAAGGCAAGCACAGTTGTGGTTGATACATTACTGAAAGGACAAGGTTCAAAGGATAGTAAGGCGGTTGATAAGAATATTCCAGATACCACGAAGATGGATTCTCTTCAGTTGGCTATCTATCATCATAATAAGGCTATAGACGATTCTATTCGTGCTGATAGTGTGATGCGTGCACGTTCGAATGGAATTGATGCACCTGTTAAGTATTCAGCAGAAGACTCTATTGTGTATGATGCTGCGTCGGGTACTGCCTATCTCTATGGTAATTCGAAGGTTGATTATGAGAATATGAAGCTTGCGAGTGACAAGGTTCACATGAATCTTGATAATAGTACAGTACGTGCGACAGGTACTGCCGACTCTACTGCAGAGGGTGGTATTAAAGGAAAGCCAGTATTTACGATGGGTAAAGACGAGTATCAGAGTGATACAATGGCTTTCAATTTCAAGTCGAAAAAAGGCTTGATAAAAGGAATCTATACCGAGCAACAAGATGGATTCTTGAGTGGAGAAGTGGGGAAACGTGACTCTACTGGGGCTGTCTTCTTGCAGCATGGCCGTTATACTACCTGTGATAAACCCCATCCTGACTTCTATATCGCCCTTTCTCGTGCAAAGGTTCGTCCGGGCAAGGATGTTGTCTTCGGACCGGCTTATCTTGTAGTGGCCGATGTCCCTCTGCCTTTGGCTATCCCATACGGCTTCTTCCCGTTCTCAAAAAAGTATTCAAGCGGTTTTATCATGCCAAGTTATGGTGATGAAAGCGACCGTGGTTTCTATCTTCGTGATGGTGGTTACTACTTTGCTATTAGTGATAAATGGGACTTAAAGCTCATTGGAGAGATTTATACTAAGGGGTCATGGGGTGTGTCTGCAGCCAGCAACTACCGCAAGAGGTATAGATATTCGGGCTCATTCCTCTTTAGTTATCAGGATTCAAAGACTGGTGATAAGGGATTACCAGACTTTGCTGAGCAGGAGAGCTTTAAGATTCAGTGGAATCATCGCCAAGACCCAAAGGCTAATCCTTATAGTTCTTTGGCGGCAAGTGTAAACTTTGCGACATCAAGCTATGAACGTAACAACCTCAATAGTTTGTATAATCCGCAGACACTCACGCAGTCTACGAGAACTTCTTCCGTGAGTTGGAATACGAGCTTCTCAAGTATTGGACTCTCTCTGAGTGCTACTACGAACCTTGCACAGAACATGCGTACTTCTTCTATACAGATAACACTGCCAGACTTGAACATTAGCTTGAGCCGATTCTATCCTTTCAAGCGCAAGCATCTTGTAGGTAAGGAACGTTGGTATGAGAAGATTTCTATGAGCTATACGGGTCAGTTGGCTAATTCTATCTCAACGACAGAAGATAAAATCCTACACTCTAATCTGATTAAAGACTGGAAGAATGCTTTTCAGCATACAATCCCTGTACAGGCAAACTTCACCTTGTTTAATTATATCAATGTGACACCATCTTTCAATTTCACAGACCGTATGTATTCTAAGAAGGTGACACGTGGATGGGATAACACCCTTCAGAAAGAGGTGGTGAGAGATACTACCTATGGTTTCCATAATGTTTACAACTGGAGTATGAGCGTGGGTGCCAGTACAAAGGTGTATGGCTTCTGGACACCTAACAGGAAGCTGTTCGGTGATAAGATTCAGGCTATCCGTCATGTCATCACACCTCAGGTGACATTCTCATACGCTCCTAACTTTGCTGCACGCCGGTATGGCTACTATGATAGCTATCAGTACACAGATGCAAGTGGTAACGTGAAACTTGTTGAATACTCACCTTATCAAGATGAGCTTTATAGTGTGCCGGGTAAGTACAAGACTGAGATGATTAGTTGGGATGTTAGCAATAACATCGAAATGAAGGTTAAGAGTGATAAGGATACAACTGGTTATAAGAAGATAAGTATCATTGATGAGTTAGGGGCAAGTATGTCTTACAATGCGGCAGCTGACTATCATCGTTGGAGCGACCTTAGTATGCGTCTACGTTTGAAGTGGTGGAAGAACTATACATTCTCTATGAATGCACAGTTTGCCACCTATGCTTATGAACTTGACGCCAATGGTAAACCTTATGTAGGTAATCATACGGAGTGGGGGTATGGTCGTTTGCCTCGTTTTCAGGGTATGTCGCAGAACTTCTCATTCACTTTGAACCCAGAGAAGTTGAAGAAGTGGTTTGGACATAAGGATGAAAAAGATGATGACAAGGTATCAGCAGATAGCGACGGACCGGATACCGATATCGAGTCAAACATGGATGATGACCTTGAAAAGGGAAAGTATGCTGCTAAGAAGAAACGTGGTAATATTGCTGAGACGGACGATAACGGTTATATGAGATTTAATATGCCGTGGTCATTGACTATTGGTTATGGTATTACGATGCGTGAGAACACTGCGGGTAAGTTCAATACTAAGACGATGCGTTACCCTTATAAGTTCACACAGACGCTGAACCTCTCTGGTAACATTCGTATCAGTGATGGCTGGAATATTAACTTCTCAAGTGGTTACGACTTTGAAAACCATGCGATGAGTATGACAACAGCGAGTCTGTCACGCGACCTTCACTGTTTTAATATGAGTGCTTCTATCGTGTTAGCACCCTATACCTCTTACAACTTTACCTTCCGTTGTAATGCAGCAACACTGACGGATGCACTTAAGTATGATAAGCGAAGCGGTATTGTCAATGCTGTGCAGTGGTATTAAGTTGTGTGATGATAACTTCTATGGTGGATGTCTTTGCTATCTACCTTTGATACAGAACCCTCTATAAACAACACAAATAATTGATTGAATATGAAGAAACAGACACAAGCTATACATCTCCCTTATAAGCGTAGAGATGCTTACGACGCTTTAAGTATGCCTATCTATAACGCTGTTGCTTATGAGTTTGATAATGCGGAAGTGATGGCTGATGCCTTTTGCGGACGTATTGATGCGCCTGATTATTCACGTGTAGAGAACCCAACAGTAACTAACTTTGAACTACGGGTTAAGGCTTTGACAGGCGCAGAGCATGTGATTGCACTTAATTCGGGTATGGCTGCTATTAGTAACACTTTGTTTGCTATTGTCGAACAGGGGAAGAACGTGATTACTTCGCGTCATCTCTTCGGGAATACCTTCTCCTTACTTACATCAACACTAAGCCGCTTTGGCGTAGAGACAAAGCTATGTGACCTTACGAATGTAGACGCTGTTGAGAAGTTGGTGGATGATAATACGTGCTGTCTCTTCCTTGAAGTGATGACGAATCCACAGCTTGAAGTCGTCGATGTACGGGCTTTGACGGAGATGGCTCACCGACATGGTATTCCTGTTATTGCCGATACTACTATTATTCCTTTTACTCAGTTCTCTGCAAAGGACTTAGGTGTTGACGTTGAGGTTATCTCAAGTACAAAGTATATTAGTGGTGGGGCTACCTCTTTAGGTGGTCTGATTATTGATTATGGAAGATTTCCTTTCATTGGAAAACGACTCTTGAATGAGATGCTCTTCAACCTTGGTTCTTACATGACACCACAGGTTGCATATATGCAGACTTTGGGTTTGGAGACCTTAGATGCTCGCTATCGTGTACAAGCTGCTAATGCTTTAGCGTTAGCAAAACGGTTGTGTACGCTTAAGCCTATCTGTAATGTCAATTATGTTGGCTTGGAGGATAACCGTTATCATCAGCTCTCTCTACGTCAGTATGGTGAAACGGCTGGGGCGATGATAACGATTGACTTGGAGAGTCAGGAGGCTTGCTTCAAACTGTTGAATAACCTCAAACTCATTCATCGTGCAACTAATCTCTTTGATAATCGCACTTTAGCAATTCATCCAGCAAGTACTATCTTCGGACTCTTCTCGGCTGAGGAGCGTGCAGCAATGGATATCCTTGATACGACGATACGACTGAGTGTTGGCTTAGAGGATGTTGACGACCTATTCAATGATATAAAACAAGCTTTGGAAGCATAATGAAGACATATAACTTCGATGAGATAATTGATCGTTCGGGAAGTGGTGACTTGAAGCATGAGGCACTCCTTCCACGTTGGGGACGCAATGACTTATTACCCCTTTGGGTGGCTGACATGGATTTTGCCACACCTGATTTCGTTGTTGATGCACTTAAGGCTCGTCTCTCACATCCTATCTTTGGTTATACTATTGAGCCTGCTGACTATCGCCCAACAATTATTGATTGGAACGAATCACATCATTGTTGGAAGATAAAACCAGAGTGGATAAGTTTTATTCCAGGTATTGTTAAAGGCATTGGCTTCGTTGTGAATGTGTTTACAAAGCCAGGAGAGAAAGTTATCATACAGCCTCCTGTCTATCATCCGTTCCGTATGACGCCTGAAGATAACGGTCGTGAGGTTGTTTTCAACCCGCTTCGTCTGCGTGAGGATGGTTATTATGATATGGACTTTGATAACCTTTCGGAGGTATGTGATGATAAATGTCGTGTGTTGATACTCTCTAATCCACATAATCCTGCGGGAGTATGTTGGTCAAAAGAGACTTTGCAACGTTTAGCCGACTTCTGTTATGAACACAATATCATTGTCATTAGTGATGAGATACATAGTGATATGGCACTCTTCGGTAATCGTCATGTCCCGTTTGCGAGTGTGTCTGAACGTGCTGCTGACATAAGTATCACCTTTGCAGCACCGACTAAGACCTTCAATATGGCGGGTATTGTTAGTTCGTATGCCGTTATTTCTAATGATGACTTGCGTCAACGCTTCTATGGATGGCTAAAGGCTAATGAATTAGACGAGCCTACGATATTTGCTCCGATAGCTACTATAGCTGCTTATCAGAAAGGAGAAGAATGGCGTAAGCAGATGTTGGCTTATGTAGAAGATAATGTTCGTTTTGTGGAGGATTACTGTCGAGAGCGTATCCCTGGTATTCGTCCACTCCGTCCGCAAGCCAGTTTCCTCGTTTGGTTGAACTGTCGTGGACTTGAATTAAGCCATGACAAGCTGCTTGACCTTTTCATTGATAAGGCACATCTGGCCCTCAATGATGGTGAGATGTTTGGCCCTGGTGGGGAAGGCTTTATGCGATTGAATGTGGGTACACCACGTTCTGTACTTCGTCAGGCGTTGGAACAGTTGGCGAAAGCTGTAAATGAATTATAAAACAAAGATGTTATGGAAGCATTAGAAGCATTGTTAACACGTCGCAGTGTACGTTCTTATGAGGCACGTATGCCTGAGCAGGAGTTGATTGATAAGGTGATGGAGGCTGGTCTTTATGCTGCAAGTGGAAAGAATATGCAGACCGCTATCATCGTAGAAGTGACCAATAAGGAAGTACGCGACCGTTTGTCTGTGATAAATGCTGAGATAATGGGCGTAACGAGTGACCCTTTCTATGGTGCACCCGTTGTCCTTGCTGTGTTAGCAGATAAGAGTAGTCCTAACCATGTCTATGATGGTGCGTTGATGATGGGCAACCTTATGAACGCTGCCCATGCGGTAGGCTTAGGCAGTTGTTGGATTAATCGTGCCAAGGAAATGTTTGAACGTGAAGAAGGCAAGCAGATGCTGAGAGAGTGGGGAGTAGAAGGCGATTATGAAGGTATTGGTTTCTGTATTCTTGGCTATACTACGAAGGAGGGTAAGACGGCACCACGTAAGGCAAACCGTATCTTCTACGTGAGGTAAGAATTTGGCAGACTACTAATAAATTAATATTTCCGTAGAAGTTAATCGGCTGTGCCCTGCTATATATAATAAGGTGAAGCTGGATATTCTCTTACGTTTTCAACCTACGTGTTGAAGCCTCGCACAAGTCGTGTTTATGGTCAGCGACAGTGGTGTTGAGGATTGTATAGATTATGCCAGACTACTCGAAGCCTTACAGTATGTCGTCTTATTGGGTACGATTGTTTGTAAGTGTCCTCCAAGATGACAAGTTAGCCTGTTGTTTATTGAGCGGTTTAAGCAGAGTGATGATACAAAGTAGCCTCAATATATTTGAATAATTTGTGTTCATTCAAATATATTGAGGCTATTCTTTTCTATCTTTCAGAAGTAGAAAACGTTTGGTTCTCTATGGAAAGAAGGACTTAATTATTCTCCTTCCTCTTCCTTCTTCTTGCGAGTAGCTCTACGCTTCTTAGGCTTCTCCTCAGTCTTGTCAACCTTTACACCAGCCAACTCAGGATCGATGAGGATACGGCCACAGTACTCACAAACGATAATCTTCTTGTGCATCTTCACATCCAACTGGCGCTGAGGTGGTATCTTATTGAAACAACCACCGCAAGCATCACGCTGTACATAGACGATACCCAAACCATTACGAGCACCACGACGGATGCGCTTAAAGCTACGGAGCAATCCAGGCTCAATCTTTGTCTCTAATTCTGCAGCCTTCTCTTTCAAGAGACCTTCCTCTTCACGAGTCTCCTGCATAATCTCATCGAGCTCATTACGCTTCTCTTCTAAGGCATGCTGACGGTCTTCGAGCAGAGCACGGTTAGCCTCTAAGTCTCTTTGCTTCTCTTCAATCTTGTATTGAGCTTCCTTAATCTTCTTATTGCAAAGCTCAATCTCCAAGGTCTGGAACTCAATCTCCTTTGTCAGTGTATCGTATTCACGATTGTTTGCAACAGAGTCTAACTGCTTGTTATAGCGTTCCAAGCTTGCTTGAGCCTCAAGGATATTAGCCTTCTTCTGCGTTACTGCGCTCTGATAGTCCTTGATGTCTTGTTCTATCTTCTCAATGCGAATGTGCAAGCCTTCCAACTCGTCTTCCAAGTCACGTACCTCAAGTGGCAACTCACCACGCAAAGCTCGTTTCTCGTCGATTCCTGATAGGGTTGTCTGCAACTGGAAAAGGGCCTTCAATTTATCCTCTACTGATAACTCTTTTGGATCTTTCTTTGCCATAGTTCTTATGTATTATTTAATTCAAAATGCTATATTAATCATTCAAAATAGGATTGTCACTGTTCGCTGTTGACTCGTCAACGTCTTCACTATTAACTCGTCAACTCGTTAACTCATTAACGTGTTAACTAAAAATACCCGATAGGATTTGTGTTAATCTCAGACAGGTAACACTTCACTCCTGGGCATTCTTGTTCGATGATGTCACGTAACACCTCTGTCGTGAATTGTTCACTCTGATAATGACCAATGACACATATCTGTATTTCTTGCTCATGACCAAAGTACTCATGATAGCCCATCTCACCTGTCAGAAAGGCATCTGCGCCTGCTGCTATCGCATCTTTCAAGAGGAACGAACCAGACCCTCCACAGAGAGCAATGGTGTGTATCTCACGGCGGAGTAGTTCGTTGGTCTGAACACATTCTACATCAAACTTCTTCTTAAGTAACAGTATTAAGTCGTCTGCTGCTAATGGCTCCTCAAACTCACCAATGACACCATCACCACCTGTTACTGATTCGCCTGTCTGTGGGTCTACCACCTGTTTACTTCGACCAAAGAAACGTGGATTCTTAAGGCCTAACTTCTCTGCTATCTTGTAGTTGACACCACCCACAGCTGAGTCTAAGTTTGTGTGCATAGCAGCGATGACAATGTCGTTCTTAATTGCCTTTATCACTGTACGCTGCACATAGTCTGCATCTGTCACCTGTGCTAACTTACGGAAGATGAGTGGATGGTGTGCAACAATCAAGTTACACCCCCGACGGATAGCTTCGTCTACCACCTTCTCAGTCACGTCAAGACACAATAAAGCCCCTGATACTTCCGCCTCTGTCAATCCAACTTGTAGGCCAGCATTATCATAGCTCTCCTGCAAGGGCAAAGGCGCAAATCGTTCAAGGGCATCAATTACTTCCTTAATTTTCACGCTACGCATAAGTTTTAGAGTGCAAAGATAAGAAAATTATTCGATTTTCACAACCTTGTAGTCTAATTTCTTTTCATTCTCTTTCAAAGTAGAATTACTCTTGAATAATCAGATAACGCGATACGTTCCAGAACTTATCTGCATCGGTGATGGTGAGGGTTGTTGTTCCATCCTCATTCTCTGTGAGTGTGTAACTACCTTCTGGGTTCTGTGAAAGGAGCTTAGGATTAGATGAGCTTATTGTCAGTGTCTTCAGTGCCTTACTGTTAGCTTCTGTAAACAGTTCTTTTGTAACCTTGTTGTTATTCACTTTCTTTGAGAAAAGTGATGTTTTCAAAAGACCTTTCTCCTTTAGTGTTTCTTTGGTAGCAATGATATAGTAGACGCTGCCTGACTCTTTTTCTTCGTTGTTTCTTTGTTTTTCCTTAGTCTTCAACTGGGCATATTCACGTTCTAAAGCAGCCATATTGAACCTGTAACGCATTGCATCAACACTGTTAGCTTGGTTCATAACGATGTATTTAAGCTGGTCTACAGTGACATCCTTACGACTTGCAACCTGCTCTAATTGGGTTACACGGTCTCCTTTCTCCTTCAGCTGTGATGAAAGGAACTCTATCACTTTGTAGAGGTTGTCTATGGTGGGATTAGATGCTGATGGTGTATCCACCTTCTTAGCCTTCTCGCTTAGCAGTTTGTCAATCTGGCTCTGCTTTTCTTTGAGCAGTGCACCGAGTCCTCTTATCTGCTGAATAATCTTCGATTTCTTATCCGTATGCTCAGTAGTCTTGCAGAGCATAGCTTCCTGAGAAGAGATGGCATCAAGGTTAGCTGATATTTCGTCTATAGATGCTGTCAGCTGACTTATCGCCTCTGCCTCTCTGGATGGAGGTGTGACATTGATACGTTCTCTGACAGGAGCCGGACGCTTCACATCTTCACATGATGTGAAAGCTACAATACCTACAAATGCTATCAGAGCTGTTAATTTATTACGTTTCATCTGTATAATCATCGAATGACAATGCAAAGATACTCTAATTATATGAAGAAATGTTAGATTATGTATTAAAAATACTAATAAAAGGAGAAACAATAGGGTGCTTCTCCTTTAATTTCGTTATTTCTTTGATAAACAGACGAATATTATCTCACAATAACTTTATATGTCTTACCATTCGTTTCCTTGATAATATTCACACCATGTTGTATATTTTCAAGACGTTTACCAGATAGGTCATAAATCGTTCTTGTGCCTTCTTTCTGCTGCTTATAAACGCTAATACCTGTTGGATAGTCTTCTTCCCAAATAAACGTTGCTGTTACTCCTTCTTCTCCTGATTGTATGCCCTTTTCTACGACACCACTTGCATTCAGGTTATACGTAATTGTGAAATCATCATCACTTGTCCAGCCAAAATAGTGTTTATCTATCACCGTATAGCGCACAGCAGCCACTGGATGCTGGAATACTTTACCAAAGTATCCTGCTAAAAGTTGTCCGTATGGTGAGATTCCTTCATGATCGGCAATTGAAGTAATTGGATTAACAAATAGAGAAAGATATTTGTTGGTAATGCTTTTGTTGTATTCATAAGCTACCTGTCCTACTTTTTTGTTATCCCAAAAATGCTCTACGAGTGTAATATCTCCGTCTGTCCATGTTAATTTATACTCTGTTCCAGTACGTTCATTGTTTGTTATTACAATCTTTGTCAGTTCCCCAGCTGTATTATATGTGTAGTTATAGTCTGCCCAATATTCAGGCTCTCCTTCATACGGAATTAAGTTTATCTTTTCTGAAAGAACTCTATTATTCTGGAGAACAGTTGTTCGGATATTTTTATTTTTGATATTTTCATTCTCATAGAAAGTTTGAACTACTTTGTCATTACTATAAGTATACTTGCTACTACGTTTTAAGTCGTCGTCAGCAATATATTCAACAGACTCTATAAGTCTTCCTTTTTCATCATACTTTAATTCAAAGTAAGATTTGCCGTCGGTCATCTTCAACAATTTCTTATCGTTCTGTGCACTGATGGTCTGACCAAACACAATGAGGGTAATAAGGAATAAGTAGATTCTCTTCATATACAATATAATTAAAATTTATAAATAGTCATTCTTTTATCAACTGCAAAGTTAATAAAAAAACGTTAATCCAGTTTTGTTCTTTATAAAATTCAGGCTTATTAGTCCAATTACTTAATCGAGTAATGAGAGCTAATAAGCCTGAAGGGGTTTATCCTAATGCAAGGATACGTTCTAAGTCTTTTTCTTCACCTACTACCCATAGGACGTCACCTGCCTGCAGACAGCGGGAAGGAGTGATGAGTGTGAGGTTCTTCTGGCCTTCATCAACACCCACAACCATGCAGTTGTATTCATCACGAATACCGCTGTCTTTAAGGGTCTTTCCAATGAAAGGACTTGTTTTAGAGATAGTGAAACTGCGGAGTTTCATCTCATGTTTCTCTATGTCCGTAATCGTTGGCTGTAGTTCAGCCTTCATTGCTTTCGAAAGTTTTGTTAGCTGTTCGTCATCACCAATGGCTTGCAGTTTGTCGCCAGGGAAGAGAATCGTACCACCATTCGGAATATTGATACGTTGAGAACCACGAAGAATACTACTGATATGTACACCGAAACGGTTACGTAACTTTAGGCTATACAATGTCTTACCAGCCCATAGAGAATCGTCGGGCAGTTCAAGGTTGGCGATATGAATGTCTCGGTCTATCAAGTGGTCGGCAAAGAGTGGTTTCTTCTTTCCTTGTATCTGTGCCTCGATATCACGACTTCGGAGGTTCTGGATAAAGAGACGTTCCAACGTAATACTTCGTTTCTTGAGCCAACGAGATAGTAGCATCAATATCAATAAGCCCACCGCAACAGCAATCATCAATGCATTCTTAAAGCGTGTGAGATAGTTACATACGTAGAAGATGAAACTGAGTGCAATAAGTACACGTGCAAGGATGGTTGCTGTGAGAGGTAGACGGTTGATACGGCGGTCTGTCCATAGTTCTTTGAACGTCTCGGAATGGTTTTGTTTCATTACGATAGAACGTAGGAAAGGTGCGATGAAGAGGATCGTAAGAAATCCACACACCGCATTACCAATCCAGTGACTGCCAGTCCATTTTATGGATAAGTTTCTACAGATAGGTAGGGCAGCAGAGAACATGATAGCGATGACAGCTGCAGAGAGGATACCATAAATAAGGGTGTTGAATATCATCTTCTTCATTAGAACCTTCCATAGATTATTAGTCGACGCACTCTCTCCCGCACTATTTGTTTGGATATGGGTAAGACGACGCACCCATCTTTTTGGAAGATGCTTAACGAGGACATTATAGCATGGTTCTGCCGCACGAATCATATACGGAGTGAGGAAGGTTGTGATGACTGATACGGCTACGACAACGGGGTAGAGAAATTCGCTGATAACACCTAAGGACTTTCCTAATGTTGCAATAATAAAGGCAAACTCGCCAACTTGTGCCATTGAGAATCCACAGCGCATAGCATTCTTGAGGGTCTGTCCACCGAGAAGATAGCCTAAGGTTCCAAACAGCGCCTGTCCGACGAGGATTGTTATGACAAGTAAGAGAATTGGTATAGCATATTCTACAATAACGTCGGGCTTTACCAACATACCAACAGAGACGAAGAAAATCGCTCCAAAGAGATTCTTTACAGGATCTACAAGGCGGATGATTTTATCAGCCTCAACCGTCTCTGCTAAGATACTTCCCATGACGAAAGCACCAAAGGCTGCACTGAAACCTACCTGTGTTGATATAACAGCCATAAGACAACAGAAACCTAATGACACAATAAGCAAGGTCTCGCTGTTAAGGATTTTACGGACAGAACGAAGGAAGAGTGGAATGGCAAAAAGGCCGACAACAAACCATAAAACGAGGAAGAATCCAATCTTCATGATGCTTCCAAGAAGTTGTACACCGTCAGGACTGTTCCCACTTGCAACAGTACTGAGCATAACCATCATCACAATGGCAAGGATATCCTCTAAGATAAGTACGCTCATCACGGTAGAGGCGAAGCCTTGCTGTGTGAGTCCCATATCTGAGAAGGCTTTGTATATAATGGTTGTGGAACTCATTGCGACCATACCTCCGAGGAAGATACAGTCCATCTCTTTCCATCCGAAGCTGTGTCCTACAATGACACCTAAGAGCATCATACTGAAGATGATAGTACAGGCTGCGATGATGGGGGAAGCTCCCATCTTGAGAATCTTCTTAACAGAGAAGTCTAATCCCAATGAGAACAATAAGAAGATGACGCCAATATCCGCCCATGTTTGTATGTCGCCTTGGTCGACAACACTCATGGTATAAGGCATGTGAGGTGATACAAGAAAACCTGCTACAATGTATCCTAATACCAATGGTTGTTTGAGTTTCTTGAATAGAAGTGTTACAAATCCTGCTACAACGAGAATAAGAGCAAGGTCTTGGACCAATTCGGGTAGTTCTGACATAAATCTTTTATGGAGTTAGAGGAGTTAGTGGGGCATTGGAAATGATACCAATACCTTTTGTGAATGACTGTTGTATGTGTTGTTTGGGGATGGGGGAGAGCATATAGGTGAAAGTCTATAGTCAAAAGAAAAGGAGTTAAACCAACGTTAATATATAATCCATAAAAGTGTTGGTTTAACTCCAGTGTAAAGTCTTTAACTACTTACTTCCCTATTGTTAATCATTAAACTCAGCCGTTAGGCGGCAGATGTTAATGATAACCTGCATAGCTTTCTCCATTACCTGAACTGAAACAAATTCGTATGGACCATGGAAGTTTACGCCACCTGCAAAGATGTTTGGACAAGGAAGTCCCTTGAATGAGAGCTGTGCACCATCCGTACCACCACGAATAGGCTGTACCTTTGGAGCTACATTTGCCTGCTGCATAGCCTGAAGAACTAACTCAATAACATGCATGTTAGGATCAATCTTCTCCTTCATGTTATAGTATTGGTCGTTCATCTTCAGTTCAACAGTTCCTTCACCATACTTCTCATTCATCTTCTTCACGCAGTTCTCCATGAAACGCTTGCGGTCTTCGAAATGCTCACGGTCGTGGTCACGGATGATATAGCTGAGTTTAGCTTCTTCACAGCGACTCTCAATACCGATGAGGTGATAGAAACCTTGATAACCTTCAGTCTCTTCTGGAATCTCTGTTTCTGGAATCATGTTATTGAACTCACATGCTAAACGACTGGCGTTTACCATCTTCCCCTTAGCATAACCTGTATGAACGCTTACGCCATGGATAAACACCTTAGCACCAGCAGCATTGAAGTTCTCATATTCAAGTTCACCGAGGTCGCCACCATCAATGGTATAGCCCCATTCACATCCGAATTTCTCTACATCAAAATGATGCGCACCCATACCAATCTCTTCGTCTGGATTGAAAGCAATACGGATGTCGCCATGTTTTATCTCGTCGTGGTCACGAAGGAAACACATAGCCTGTACTATCTCAGATATACCTGCCTTGTCGTCAGCACCCAACAGTGTCGTACCGTCTGTTACGATGAGGTCTTCTCCCTTATGCTCTAAAAGTTCAGGGAACATGCGTGGAGAGCTGACCATGTTAGGGTTAAGTTGTATGTCACCACCGTCATAGTTTTCTACAACACGTGCTTTGATATTGGCGCCACTGGCGTCAAGTGCTGTATCATAGTGGGAGATGAAGCCGATTGTTGGTATTTTCTTCTTTGTGTTGGCAGGGAGGGTGGCATAGATGTACCCCATCTCGTCCATCTCAACATCTTTCATGCCTTCACGCTCAAGTTCCTCCTTGAGGTATTTCGCAAAGATCAGTTGCTTCGGTGTACTTGGCACTGTCTCTGAGTCCTCGGCTGACTGTGTGTCAAACTTGGTGTAGTTGATAAATCTTTCTACTATTTCCATGATGTTACTGATATTTAATTGTATGTCTTTTGCTGAGCCAGTACTGCTTAATTGCAGTCTGTCATTTGCAAAGATACTATTTAATTTTGATAATGCCTAATGATAGGACTTCTGTCGTTTCTTTTTAGTATTTCTTATGCTGATAAGGATATTACTACTTATTCTACATGTTTAGTTTTATTTTCGTTTGCTGTCATTTTAACATTTGGAGGGAACCTTCTGTAAACTAATTAGTTAAATGCTTGTTGTGAATGACAGATATGACAGCAACTTTTGTTTTGGTTGATATGCCTCGTTATCATACATGGGTCATTCCGATAAGAATAGGAGAAGCAACAGTACTTGTCGTCTCTCCTTATTCTTCAAACATTATGGTTAGATTTGTATCGTCTCCTACAGCATTACGTATTATGATATTTCACTTGAAAGGGTAGACATATCTTTCTTCTTTCCAAAGAACTTGTTGACGGCAAGAGCAATCGCTCCATCACCAGTCACGTTACAAGCAGTACCGAAACTATCCATTGCAATGTACAAAGCTATCATCAATGCTTGGGCCTCTTCATCAAAGCCTAAGATACTTGATAAAGGTGCTAAAGCCGCCATAATGGCTCCTCCTGGTACTCCTGGTGCTGCTACCATGATGATAGAAAGCATGAGGATAAAGTAGATGAAGAGTCCTGGGTCGTGGGGTAGGTCTGTCAGTAGACAGATGGCTAAGGCACAAGCTGTAATCTTCATCGCACTACCACTGAGGTGGATAGTGGCACAAAGCGGTACGACAAAGCCTGCTACTTCGTTGCTTACACCGTTCTTTTCTGTTTGCTTCAGTGTCACAGGGATGGTTGCTGCTGATGAGCTCGTTCCCAATGCAGTCAGATAAGCTGGTAGCATGTTCCATAGTAATCTGAAAGGGTTGCGCTTGACAATAGCACCCGCAATGCAGAACTCATAGACAAGGATGAGTACATGTAGTACGAGGATGACAATGATAATCTGTGAGAATACTATGAGTACTTGTCGCGCTTGCCCATTATGGGTCATACTAAGGAATACACCGAAGATATAAAGGGGTAGGAGAGGGATGATAGCCTTCTCTATCACTTTCTCTATAATGTTCTTAAACTCACTAAATAGGTTCTCCATTGTGCGCAAACCACCGTAGGCAATACCCAGTCCGACGATGAATGAGAACACCAAACTACTCATCACATCAACCATTGCAGGGATATTGATAGTAAAGTAAGGTGTTAGCTCTGTCGCCTTTTCTATCTGTGGTATGGCGCCTCCGGTAGAGGCTATCATAGAGGGGAATAGCCATGTTCCTGTTCCGTAGGACAGTCCACCTGCAACGATCGTGTCTACGTATGCGATAACTACTGTTGCCAGTAGAAGCTTACCAGCCCCTTTACCGATACCAGCAATAGCAGGTGTCACCAATCCGATGATAATCAGTGGTATCATAAAGCCAAGGAACTGACTGAAGATACTATTGAAAGTCAGAAACACTCTTACTGCTGGGGCTGGGAGATAATAGCCAAGGAATAATCCAAGCAGTATGGCGATGATAACACGTGGGAGTAGTCCAATTCTGATCTTCTTTTGCATACTATTTTCTTTTAGGATGAATAATCTATTTCTTAGTTAACTCGGTTGAACAAAAAAAGGATGAACAGTAAACAACCATACATCCTTCGTTACAATCTGTGTCCCCCATTAAGCGTCTTGTTCCTCTCTTAGTGACTCCGATGGGAGTTTTGTCTTCTCTTCTTAGTGCCTCCGTTGGGATTCAACCCCAAGCTCTTCTGAACATTTTTCTGGCCTCATTCGACTAAATGTCATTAGAGAGTTTACACTTTTAGTGCCTCCGTTGGGATTCAAACCCAAGACCTTCAGAACATTTTTCTGGCCTCATTCGGCTAAATGTCATAAAGGTGTCACTACGATTTAGTGCCTCCGTTGGGATTCAAACCCAAGACCTTCAGAACATTTTTCTGGCCTCATTCAGCTAAAATGTCATAAAGGTGTCACTACGATTTAGTGACTCCGTTGGGATTCAAACCCAAGACCTTCAGAACATTTTTTCTGGCCTCATT
>NZ_JH114143.1:237690-244686 GCF_000224595.1 Prevotella sp. C561
TCATTCAGCTAAATGTCATAAAGGTATTATCACTCTGTATCTATGATAATCTTCATTTAATTACCCTTATTTGGATAGACATAATGAAATGTCATCATTGTTTAGTGACTCCGTTGGGATTCAAACCCAAGACCTTCAGAACATTTTTCTGGCCTCATTCGGCTAAATACCATTAGAGAGTTTACACTTTTAGTGACTCCGTTGGGATTCAAACCCAAGACCTTCAGAACCGGAATCTGACGCTCTATTCAGCTAAGCTACGGAGCCTAATGACTGTGCAAAGATACAGTAAAGTTTGCATAACTCCAAACGAACAGTAAACATTCTTACTAAAGTATCTGATATAAATGCGTTGTTTTGAAGGTTTAGTAATATCCTTACTGATAGAGAGAACCCTGTGTCCCTCTCTTTGTGGCTGTTTGGTAATCAACTCTTTATCGTCAGAGTAGTTGTTTTGGTTGGTAGGTTGTTCTTGTTAACAGTGGCAATAAGAAATAACATGAGAGGAGATAATTGACTAATAAACTATCATAATGTTGTGAAATGTAGTCGGAATATATTATTATGTAACATTGGATAGGTGTTTGTTTCGCAGTTTGATAATTAATATATACCTTTGTGCGCAATTAAAATAATAGTCAAGTCATTAATAGAAAGGAACGATAATGAGTCAACTGATAAAACCAAAAGGATATAAAGCTGCACTTGGAAAACGCCAGACCGAGTTAGGAATAAAACTGATAAAGGAGTTCTTCCAACAGAACTTAGCTACCGAGCTACGACTAAGTCGTGTTACAGCACCGCTATTCGTACTGAAAGGCTTAGGTATCAATGATGATTTGAATGGTGTCGAACGCCCTGTATCCTTTCCTATTAAGGACTTGGGAGAGGCACAGGCTGAGGTGGTGCACTCATTGGCAAAGTGGAAACGGCTGACATTAGCCGACTACGACATCCAACCGGGCTATGGTATCTATACGGATATGAATGCTATTCGTGCCGATGAGGAGCTGGACAACCTTCATTCTCTTTATGTTGACCAGTGGGACTGGGAAGCTGTTATCACCGAAGACGATAGGACGCGTCATTATCTGGAGACTGTTGTTCGTCGTATCTATGCAGCTATTTTACGCACGGAGTTCCTTGCTTGTGAGACTTATCCTCAGTTGGAACCATTCCTTCCACAGTCGATTCATTTTATTCATGCGCAGGATTTGTTAGATATGTATCCTACGATGACCGCAAAAGAGCGTGAGGATGAGGTGTGTAAGAAGTATGGTGCGATGTTTATTGAAGGGATAGGCTGCAGATTAAGCAATGGCGAGAAGCATGACGGTCGTGCTGCTGATTACGATGATTGGTCAACGATTGCTGAAGATGGTAAGGTGGGTTTGAATGGTGATATCCTCATTTGGTATCCAATCTTAGGACGTAGTATTGAACTCTCGTCTATGGGTATCCGTGTGGACAAGACTGCTTTACTCCGTCAGTTGGCAATAGAGAAACAGGAAGAACGTGAGCATCTCTTCTTCCATCAGCAGCTGCTTTCTGACAAACTGCCACTGTCTATCGGTGGTGGTATCGGCCAGAGCCGTCTTTGTATGATAATGTTGCACAAAGCACATATCGGTGAGATACAAGCAAGTATATGGCCTGAGGATATGAGAAGAGCGTGTGATGAGACTGGTATGACATTGATATAAGAGTCCCTTCCCTCCTATCTCTCCAAAAGAGATGACAAGCTAATAGGATAAAACGTCCTATAAATCTCTGAAGAAGAGAATATGATGTTCAAATATTATTAAACCTCCATACTATTGCTGTTCACGAAGAACACTGCGTGTGATGAGCATAAAGATGTGAAGGAGAAGATGGCCCAATAGGTGCATTACGAATCTTGTAAGCTATCATTGAAAACCCAATAATCAAGGTTGGGACATAACTAATAAACAAAAGGGCCATATCTAAACTCATAGTAAGAGTTTGGATATGGCTCTTTCTCTATCTATGGATATAATCAGTAAGCTGCACTGATGTTAGTTATAGGTTTAGTGCTCTTTTCCTTACAGAAGTAAGTGTTCTCTCCTTATTAATTCTCTGCCATCAGTGAAATGTTAGGGAGGAGGGACTGAGGGGAGCTTTATTCCATTAGATAATCCCCTCCTTTGGAGGGGTTAGGGGAGTTTTTTAATCAATAAACCTCTTCGTTATCTCTCCATATTCATCTATTCGTCTGTCACGCAGGAAAGGCCACCAACGACGCACATTCTCGCTGTGGTCGAGGTCGATATTGAGGATAACGCTCTCCTCATCATCGTCGCAAGCACGATAGAGTAGTTCGCCCTGTGGCCCAGCAACAAAACTACTTCCCCAGAACTGAATACCTTGTGTTTGCTCACTTGGGTCTGGTTCATGGCCGACACGGTTGACAGCAATCACTGGTAAACCGTTGGCAACAGCATGACCACGCATCACTGTTGTCCAAGCCTCACGTTGACGCTGTTTCTCCTCGTCTGTATCACTACTTTCATAGCCAATGGCTGTTGGATAGATAAGCATGTCCGCACCTTGTAAGGCCATCAAGCGAGCTGCTTCAGGATACCATTGATCCCAGCAGACAAGTACACCAAGACGACCCACACTCGTGTCAATAGGATGGAAACCGAGGTCGCCTGGTGTGAAGTAGAATTTCTCGTAATAAGCTGGGTCGTCTGGAATGTGCATCTTACGATACTTACCAGCAATACTGCCATCCTTCTCTATCACTACAGCTGTGTTATGATAAAGTCCTGGTGCACGTTTCTCAAAAAGCGATGTCACGATGACAATACCCAATTCGCGTGCCAATTCACCATAGAAGCCAGTAGAGGGACCCGGTATAGTCTCGGCTAAGTCGAACTTATTTACGTCTTCTGTCTGACAGAAATAGAGTGAGTTATGTAGCTCTTGAAGGATTACAAGCTCCGCACCACGTTGTGCTAAGTCTGTAATACCCTCTGCCAGTCGTTCTATATTGTTCTTGATGTCTGCAACATTATGCTGTTGCAAGAAACCTATTTTTAGTTCTCTCATAATAAAGGTGTTTGCCTTGTTGATGTTTATAGTTCTGTGTTTTAAGATTACAACACTGTCTTCTGTCACGATAATGAGGCGGGTAGTGCTATCCGTTTAATGGCAGCTGCATCGTCAAACAGTGTATTGAGCCATGCTGTCTTATGATAGTACGGCTGTCTATGCCGATGATTTCACGGTCGGGGAAAGCCTCTTGAATTATATTCAAAGCTGCTTTGTCCTTTTCGGGTTGGTTGTAGGTTGGGACAAGCACTGCCCCGTTGATGATAAGGAAGTTGGCATGTGTCGCTGGTAGGCGTTCGCCATCATCATAGATAGCATCAGGCATCGGAAGGCGGAGTAGACGATAAGGGTCACCATCGATTGTACGAAGCTGCTTTAATTGTTCCTCCAAAAGTCGGAAGTCCTCATAGTGTTCGTCTTCTTTGTCGTCACACCCTATATATAATAAGGTGTGATTGGGTGCAACTCGTACGATGGTATCAATATGTCCGTCGGTGTCATCACCTGCCAACTGACCATAATCCAACCAGACAACCCGCTCAACATTGGGGAAGAAAAGGCGCAATCGTTTGTCTATTTCCTCTTGTGTAAGCGGTTGATTACGGTGTGGTGCCATAAGGCAACCCGTTGTTGTGAAGAGTGTGCGGTCTCCATCGCTCTCTATCGAACCGCCCTCCAGCACGAAGTCCTTGTGGTTCTCCAATACACCTTGTAAGAGTCCTGCTTCATAAAGTTGGCGGTTAATTCTATTGTCCTTTTCTGCTGCGAACTTCTCGCCCCATCCGTTGAAACAAAAGTCGAGTAGGCGAAGCGCTTGTAAGCTACCTTTCGGCTCCTTGTCTGATACGAGTGAGATGGGTGCAACGTCACGTGCCCATGTGTCATTGTTGTCACAAGCAAAGAGCGTCACACGCTTCATCTGTCCTTCAGTCAGCCTTTCTGCTAATAGGGAATGTACTTTTTCCGTATCACGTACCGTAATCAACAATGGTTCAAAACGTGTGATAGCGTCTGCCATCTGTAGATAAACCTCGGTAATCTCGTTCAGGTAAGGACGCCAGTCGGTGTCCTCATGCGGCCATATCAGTATAATCCCGCTTTGTGGTTCCCACTCAGCAGGCAATCGGAAGCTATGATTTTCGTTCGTGTTCATACTGCAAAGATAAGAAAAGAAAATGTGATAAACCGCTTTCCAGTCCCTTTTTTATGGTTCATCCGTCTTTTTCGAGTGACGTTTTAGATATTCCTTTTGACCTATGTGTCTGTTTTCTGACTCTTTTGTGTCTGATGGCAGCTGGGGAGGAGTCCCTCTTCTATAAAGAACCTCAGTAATCATTCCAGATCTAAGCAAAGTCAGTAAAATCGTAAAATATCATCACATTGGGTCGATCTATATTCTTTCAAAGTAGGAGTGTGAAATTCTCTGTAATTGCGTTTGTAACCTACAATAAATCAATCTGTTACCAACACGCATGAAGAAGACGCCCTTCTTGCCTCAAGAAAGGCGTCTTCAACGTGCAAGAAGGGCATGTTCTCGAATACAGTTAGGCCTCCTCTTGTTTTCTTACCAGCCTATGGATGAACGGAGAAAGGAATGATTACCGAAATTCTCCTACAATCTCAGTCTGTTAGTTTAGCATTTCATCCCCCTTTTATCTTGCTTCGTTATGGAGGACAAGTGCATCTTCTCTTTTCTTCTCTACCATTTCCCTTTAAGCTGTAGTATTATTTTTCATTTATTGTTTACTTAGTTTCTGACGGGTTAAACTTGTTACTCGTCCACCTGTCACTACTCTTGAAAAATACTGTAACTGTCTACTTTATAAACTCTTCACGTGGAGTTTCAATTATAGACATCACAAAGGTATCATTCGCTTTACGATTCTCTTCGTCTGAAGCAAGGCGGTCTCTCTCAGCCTCATACAGAGCCTTAATCCTCTTAGGTCCCTCTATCAACATGATAGCAAAATAGCGGTTTATCTCGTGTGCACTGTTATGATCTTCCTCGTAGAGTCTCTTGAAGTTTTCTTCAGCACGCTTGTAGTAGTCCATTGCCTCCTTCTTGTTTCCCATCTTCTCATAGAACATACCTGCACCAAGAAGTGTGTAAGGCTCTGTTGGGTTACGCTTGAGATAAGCATTTAGCGTCTCTAATGCCTGCGTAACATTGCCTTGATCATTGAGGTAAGTCGCCTTGTTTGCATAAGCCAGTTGGTAGTCAGAATCCTTTGCTATAGCATTGTCGAGTAGGGTCAACGCCTTTTTCACGGAGTCAGGTGAGTTCGACCGATATGTATATGCGTTTACTGCCTGATTGTTTAGTACTATTGCAGCTGAGTCAGGTTTATGTCCACAACAAAGTCCCTTATTGCGCTGCGCATTACAGGACATCAATGATAGAAATAAGAATAGCGATGATGCTAAAAGAAAGTTACGATTCATAGTCTTTAATATATTAAGTTTAAGAATAAGATAATCCTATTATTTAGGTTGGTTTCTATTCTGACGAAGCATATTTACCTCAACGTTTATGCAAACGCTAAAGTTGTTCTCGTTGCAAAGATAACATTTATTTGTAAAATAAGAAATTAATTGTTACATAAAACAGCCGTTCCTTAAGGAAATAGTAGGCTACGATTCAAAGTGATACTCCACGTTGTCGGAATATAACTTACCTCATACAGCCTAATTACGATACTAATGTAAGCAAATACGGAGAAATTTGTCTTACTTTTGCAAGTTCTATCACTTTGTTTATGGGTAGAAACTCCTTTTCATAATCATGGTGGCTTGGTAAATTGATATACATCAACTCGAAGCATTGATGTAAATCAATTAGGTCGTTTGATACGTGTCAATAGCATTGACGTCAGTCAATTATTAATGAAAAAACGGCTTGAAAAAGCAAGTTTTCTTTGTCAGATATTGGAAAGTGTACTAACTTTGCAAGCACAAAACAACACAAACGGCACCTCATAAGGATAACAAGAGGTTGCCACTGAAAGGGCTTCAGTCTCAGTAGGGAACACAAAAAAAAGATTGTATAACTCAATTTGAAGAAAGGAAACATTATGATGAAGAAAGTAAAGAATATGAGTTTTATGCGTAAGTTAGTTCATTATTTGACACATGGCATTAGTGAATATAATATAGGTCGTGCGAACTGTCTGGCATAAAGAATGGTTCAGACCTATAACTACGCAAGTAGTTTGAAAGAAAGATTATTTGGGAGAATATAAAAAAGAAGTCGGGTTAGAGTCTATATAGATTCTGGCCCGATTATTTTTTGTAGGTGTCGACTGTGTCATAAATTTATGTCCTCTATCTGAGAAGGGGCTTGTTAGCCTTGATGAGAAACGCTTAAGCGGTGCAAGATTCAAATATCCTTGTATATATAGGCTTTCACATAAATGAGTAAGACGGCGCAAGTTCAACATAGAACTGCAATCCCAAGTGCTGGTGTAGCTTAATAATCTATACCTGAAAACACCGAGGGGTTTGGGGGCGAGAAGCCCCCATGAGAAGAAAATCAACAAGCAATGCATAAAAATAAGAAAGGGAGACCTCTGTCTCCCAAAGATTAATTAATTTTGCATTGCAATGTACAAACAATTAACCTCGGAGCAAAGGTACACAATTTCTGTGCTACTCCAAAATAGAACGAAACAAAAAGATATTGCCAAGGCGATAAATGTAAGTGCAAGTACAGTGTCTCGTGAAATAAGACGTAATAGTGGAGTCAGAAGACACTATAATTGGGAAACTGCCCAAGCAAATGCAGTACAAACAAGGCGCAGAAAGCCAGGCAATCGTTCAGTCGACAAGGATGTCATGGAAGAGGCGAAGCGCCTTCTATTACTGAGCAATGGTCTCCAGAACAAATATACTGGTGTATTGGCCAAAGGACGGCAAGTATATTAG
>NZ_JH114143.1:244925-273177 GCF_000224595.1 Prevotella sp. C561
ACTGTCTCCATTCAAGAGCATATCAAGTCTATTCAACTGACAATGGTACAGAATTTCGCTTGTCATGAAATGATAGCCAAAAGCCTTGGTGTCACCATATATTTTGCTGACCCATACGCTTCATGGCAGAAAGGCGCTATAGAAAATGCTAACGGACTAATTAGGCAATACGTGCCAAAAAAGAAACCTTTGAGCATATCAGCCAGCAACAAATCACGAAGTATTCAAAGAAAATTAACATGAGGCCAAGAAAGAAATTAGATTTTAAAACACCACAGGACTGCTTTTACGAACTAATTAAGTAAATTTGCACTTGCTTGTTGAATTCACGCGGTAGAATATTAATAATTAGATGTTATTTTTACTTAAAATGTAATATATTTGTTTTCTATAAGAGGATTATTCTTTTTTGTGCTTGTGTATTTACTCGAAAATACTTAAATTTGTCCACAATAAAAAAATAAAGCAAAAACTGTGGCCCATCTGTGAAGCGATGATTATCATGACTTCCCCATCGTATTAGCAATGTGGTTCAATAATAAACAATAAAACAATGTCCATGGGGAGTCGACTCAAAAAAAGTTATGGAAGAAATGAATACTCCTAGGCCAAATAACTATTTGGCTCTTGCGATTTTCACAACTGTTTGCTGCTGTTTGCCAGCAGGTATTTATGCGATTATTCGCGCTATGAAAGTGAATGATTACTATGCGATGAAGCAATACGATGAAGCTAATTTAGCAGCTAATGATGCTAAGAAGTGGAGTATTATCGGTATTGTTGGAGGTGCGATAGTTTCTATTCTTTACCTTGTTTTCTGCGGTGGTTTGGCAGCACTTGGGTCACTCTCTGGCGCTCATTAAATCTTGAAAGGTAGTGTAAAGTCTATAGGTTGGCTCTGTTTGGTAGCCTTCCTATTAACTCTATATTATTTCTATAACCCTGTTACGACGTTATGGACGCCTAAATGTCCGTTCAAGCTCGCAACAGGGTTGCAGTGTCCTGGGTGTGGTATACAGCGTGCATTGCATGCTCTATTGCAAGGGCATTACTCAGAAGCAATCCATTATAACTATTTTCTACTGTTTTCTGGACCATACATATTGTCGTTTGGTGTCCGTGCCTTGCTCCCACAAGGACAGGCTAAGGATAATCTGACTAAGGTAATAGAAGACAGACGGCTTATATGGTTGTATATAATCCTCTTCTTTATTTGGTTTATTGTAAGGAACATCTTAAAGATATAGTGGAGATATAAGACTTCCCTCCTTAAATGGATTAATGTATTAACAATTCAACCTCTCGTATAAATATTATGGAATCAGAACAACTAAATAGCATATTGGTAGTGCTTTCTTCCAAGATACCAGCAGGATGTATTCCGAGTGTACGTGCAAGATTGGAGAGCTCTAATGTAAGTGCAGAAGAAATAATGGCATTTACGAGCCAAATGAGTGACCCTACTGTAGCGATGATTCTGTCAATACTTGTTGGAATATTGGGTGTCGATCGTTTTTATATAGGTGACACTGGTTTAGGTGTTGGTAAACTGCTGACATGTGGAGGGTGTTATATTTGGTGGCTGATAGATATCTTCTTGATAATGGATGCTACTAAGCAAAAGAACTTTGAGCGGTTGTCACGCTATCTCGCTATTACGAAATAGTCTGCCTTCCCTGTAAAAGAGTAATCCCTTATCTGGTTTTTTCGTTGTGAAATAGCCAGATAAGGGATTGTGTTTAGTTGTAAAGCCTTTATTTGTAAAACTATAGTAATTCTACATTCTCAATTTCGATATCTTTCGTTGGACGGTCATTGCGGTCAGTATCACAGTTTTGGATGCGTTCAACAATATCAAGTCCTTCCTCTACTTCACCGAAGACAGTATATTGATTGTCGAGGAAAGGAGTACCACCAACGTTCGTATAAGCTTCTATTTGTTCTGGCGTAAAGGTAGGCTTCCCTTGTTGCTTACAGATAGTTTTAGTTTGTTCTATCAGTTTGTCTTGTAGCTCTTGTAGTCCTGTACGGTCACGATTACGTCTTAAATTCATGATTTCTTCATGATGCTCCTTGGTAAGCTGATTGAAAACCAACTGTTCTTGTTGCATTGCCATTTGATGTTCCATCTGCTTTAGTTCAGTAGGCTTATAAGTCTTTCCCCATACAATGTAGAACTGACTACCACTACTTTCCCTATTAGGATTAACTTCATCACCCGTACGGGCTGCACTCAAGGCACCACGTTTGTGGAAGTATTGTGGATAAACAAACTCCGCAGGGATGGTGTAGTCTGGTCCACCTGTTCCTAACATCTTACCCTTAGGTGCGTTTTTACTATCAGGATCGCCGCCTTGTATCATGAAATCCTTTATTACTCGGTGAAAGATTGTTCCGTTGAAATACTCTTCTTTCACTAATTTGAGGAAGTTGTCACGATGTTTCGGTGTCTCATCATAGAGGCGAATAGTGATATCACCTTCTGTTGTCTTTATTTTTAGTCTTGTTGCCATAGTGCAATTATATGATTGTTTCTTATTAAAAATGATGATTGTAGGCAATAGTAATAGTCTGATTAGTAGTAACTTGTCAACTCGTTTACTATCAACTTGTCAACTTGTTTACCATCAACTTGTCAACTCGTTCACTATCAACTTGTCAACCTGTTTACCATCAACTTGTCAACTCGTCTACCATCAACTCGTTCACTTTACTCACAATCCTCTTGCCTTATAGATTCTTTCTTTAGCATCGTTAATCTCTTGGAATTTCTTTTCTGCAGCCTTCCGTATGTCGTCTCCCAAGGTTGCCACACGGTCGGGGTGATGCTTTAGTGCCATCTTACGATAGGCTGCTTTAACCTCATCATCAGTTGCTGATGGAGAAACTCCTAACACCTTATAGGCATCTTCAATGCTGCTACTTGCTTCTGCACCGCTTTCTAAGTTGAGCATAGACTCAACATCTTGCATAGAAAGTCCTATGTATAGGGCTACCTCCTTCAGTGCAGCAACCTCTTCTGGGCTTATTACACCATCAGCTTTTGCGATGATGACAAGGTAGTTAAGTAATTGAAGACGTTGACTTACACTTGTGTGGAAGCGAATCTCAACACAGCTCTTACGAATGGTCTCCTGGAATTGGGCCGGTCCTTGCTGCTTTTGTACGTCAAATAACTTTAGTAGAATGGCTTCTCCTTGGCTGACAGCCTGTTCACCAAAGTTTACACGAAGGAACTGGCGTACATACTCCATCTCAGAGTGCATTATCTTACCATCGGCTTTTATAATGTAGGAGGAAAGGACAAGCATAGAAAGTAAAAAGGAATTTCGCTCTCCTTCGAAAGAATTTGTATCTTCAAAATGGTCCTGTTCATCATATACTCTATATTTATTTGCACTAAAAGGGAGGTCTTCTCCATTTGAAAGCGCTATATCGAGTAAACTACCTATGTAAAAGCCTACTAAGGCACCCAGCGTATTTCCGCTAAGTATCCAACCTAATGCGCCACCAATCCACTTTGCGATTGCCATATTCTTTTCTTTTTTCAATGTTACTTTAACTCAAAGTCTTATTATTATTATGATACAAAGATAATGCCAAAGTTTATATCTTTTATCGGTAATGCCATGTGAATTTTGCTATCTGGGAGATTATTGCAAAGGATATATGGCATGATAATAGTAACGAAGGCGACAAACTCAGTACTATATTTACTCTTTTATTTATGTTTGCAGACAGATTAAGATGCCCTGTCAATAAACTGAAGAATAATTGTTTATATGCTCGGAGGGAGTGATAGGAGTAAAGGGCATGTCAAACGATAGTTAGGGGAACTGACCTTAGTTGTTCATAAGAGGATTATGATGTCTTGTAGTAATAGGAATTGTCTTTCTTTCTTTTTTGTTCCCTCTATGCGTTTAGGGTTTGGATGTTGAATGTTGGGTGGTGATGATTTGTGGTATAGGGTGATGGAATGGTAGTAGGATCTTGTTAGAAATGTGTTATATCACGCTATGAGGATAAACCTTCTGCTGTTAGTTGTGTAGAAAGAAAGTTGTATTAAGGCTTATTCTTTTGCATTTTTCGGTAATTGAATACCTAATATCTGGTAGTTGTGATGGAAGGATGATAGACAAAATCAAGGTGAAGAAAAAGTGAGTTATCACTATTTTTTCTGCCTGTTATCGGAGGGATATTCGCTAAAGAAGAGATGTTTATGAAATGATTTGAGCCTATAAAAAACAAGGCATGGTCTCTTGGAATAGAGTCCGTGAGAAGTAATGATACTCAGATGCTCGTATATAGACTTTCTTACTTAGGGAGGAGTTGTTGTTTTAAGCTCAGTTGGCTTCTTAAGATACAGTCAGCTTGTTGGTTGTTTTTATCCTATTATGGAGGTGGTAATGTGGAAAATTGGACTAAATGTCCTGATAGTCTGGTATTGCCTCAAGAAACGTGTATGTCTGGTTGTCATAATCCATCTTGCAGATATAGGTATCTATGCCATTTGATATAATGAGGTAATCAACATGGAGTAGGAGGTTGTAAACAGATATCTGTTCAAATACTTTTTGTGTTAATGGTATGGTAGGTGCTTTGTATTCAATAATCATCCTCGGACGAAGCTGATTATCGTAAAGCACACTATCAGCACGAACTTTCTTCTCGCCAACTTGTAGTGGAACTTCGTTAGCAAGTAGGGGAGCAGGATAGCCTTTGTGGTCAATAAGATAATGAATAAAGTGTTGTCGCACCCATTCCTCTGGAGTGAGTGCTACATATTTTCTGCGGAGTATATCAAGAATCTGCTTTCGTCCGTTTGTCTCCCTTACTCTAAGCTGGTAAGGAGGGAGGTTGAGCTGTGTCATAACTAAATATCCTATATATAATAAGGTGGAAGGGTATGGCGAAAGTCAAATGAAAATTTTGTTTTCTATCTCTTTTCTATTAACTTTGCATGAAAGACCGTATCGTAAGAGATTCGAGAGGTGTAACCCTTTAGACCACCTTCTGTCAGTATGGACTTACTGCCGTTGTTCTCTTAGGTTGTATCACGGTTTATCGTTTATGCAAAGTTAATAAAAAAGTAAATGCCAACAAAGCAAGGACCAACATTTCAGAGTATAATGCAGGATCTGAAGAATAAGAAGTATGCACCCATCTATATGTTAATGGGTGAAGAGTCTTATTATATCGATCAGATTTCTGGTTATATAGCAGAGCATGTTCTTTCTCCTGAAGAACGAGACTTTTAACCAAACTATCTGCTTCGGTTCAGATGTTACAGCCGTTCAGGTAGCCGATATGGCAAGGCGTTATCCTATGATGGCCGAGTTTCAAGTAATAATAGTTAAAGAAGCACAGAATATCCGTTCTTTAGAAGCTTTGGAGAAGTATCTCAAGAATCCTGTAAAATCAACTATCCTTGTATGGTGTCATAAGAATGGGAAAATTGATGCACGTAAGAAGGTTGTTGGATTGGCACAGACAGTAGGGGTTGTTTTTGAAAGTAAGAAGTTGCGCGACTATCAGCTCCCTGATTTTATCCAAGCTTACTTGAAGGAAAGGAATGTTAGTATTGATCCTAAGTCATGCCAGATGGTAGCCGATCATATTGGAGCTGATTTGAGTCGACTCACTTCAGAGTTGAATAAAGTACTTATATCTCTTCCGGCAGATAGCCTTCGTGTAACACCAGAGGTGGTGGAAAAGGAGATAGGGGTAAGTAAGGACTTTAATGCTTTTGAACTTAGAAATGCTATTATTCAGAAGGACTGTTTCAAGGCTAATCAGATTGTGAAATATTTTGACAATAATCCCAAAGCTGGTTCTCTTTATTCTTTCCTTCCATTACTCTTTTCTTATTTTCAGAATCTTATGATAGTTCATTATACTCCTCAGAGAGGTACAGAACAAGGGATAGCTTCTGCTTTGGATTTACGTAATACATGGGGAGCGAAGGATTATATTATAGGATTAAAAAACTATTCTGCACGTAAAACGATGGACATTATTTCTAAGATTCGGGACATAGATGGAAAGAGTAAGGGATTAGATAATCCTAATACTGGTGCGGGAGATTTGATGAAAGAGCTTATTTTCTTCATTCTTCATTAAGAAATAGAGGGGATTTTGATACATTTTTAGCCGTAAAATCACTCTTTCCCCGCCTAAAATCATATTATTTTAAGCTAAAAGGAGCACTCTGAAAAGGGTGCTTTTTTTATGTTTTCTCTTGATTAATAGCGTAATAGCTGATTTTAACCTATTCATTTTTTGCGTATTTTACAGCATCTTTCCCCCAGTTCGCAAATACTTTAATAACGCTCAAAATGACAATTCTCGACAATGCTCGATTTATTTTTCACACTTATTTTGCTTTAATTATGTAGAGCTTGAAAACTACAAGTGAATATTGTTATTTACATTTGTAGATACAAATGTAGATAAGATAAAGATGTTTATTGCTCATACAAGTGTATTATTTTGTTATATAAACGTATGTATTTACTTTTATTAATCGAGATGTATTTTTATGCACGTACTAATTATGGCATATAAATACTAATATATCAGTACATTATAAGAATATAATATTGTTTTAGTTTCCTAACCCTTCTTTTATTCCCTTATAATTCGCATATTTGTGCCATTTAGGTTTAGATATGCTTAATAATGTGATTTATAACCAGTAATTTAGTAGTTCTGGTTTATTTATTTGTTTTGCATCCTATAGGTTTGTATATGTTACTTTGTAAATGTATAAGGCACATGCACACTTTTGCTATTTTGTATTTGTAAAATGTAAATATAAAAAGTTAGATATACAAACATAATCTATTCAACTTATTATTTGGGTATATAAAATATTATGTTTACCTTTGTAAAGTTGTTAGAAGAGTGGCTAATCAGCCTAAAAACTCCTCTATTTACTAACGAATGATAGAATTTGAAATGAAAGATCGAATAAGACAGCTTATGGAGAGTCAGCACATGACTCAGCAAACTTTCTCAGATTTCATAGGAATCTCGTCTGCATCTCTCAGTAGTATTTTTACTGGAAGGACCAAACCGACTCTTAATACTGTTGAAGCTATCAAGAGTAAGTTTACAAAGATTAATCTTGATTGGCTTTTATATGGACAAGGTCCAATGTTTAAGGATCAGACCGCTGAGCCTAATTCTTCTACAGGAGAGGCTGCAACCATGCCTCCTGGAAGTTCTGAAGGCACGCTTGACTTTTCTAATCCTACAACTCCACCACTGGTAGAGACAGAACAGAGAAGTTTACCATATAATGATAATATGTATAAAATCCCTTCTCGTACAGAGGTAAAATATATTGACAAACCGCAACGACGCATCACAGAGATTCGTATCTTCTTTGATGATCAGACATGGGAGACTTTTGTTCCGAAGAAGTAGGTCTCTGATATGTCTATTAGACGTTCTCTAATCTATTGTCAGAGTATGATTTCTTCTTTTCTTGGTAGTACTTAGTTAAGTGTTTTGCTTCGTCATGTCATATCATTCTTGATTTCGACAGGCTACCTTGGATCATATTCTTTAGAATAATGAGACACCTTTAAGTAGTGGTCTGGTTATCTCGCTTGGTATGTTATGTCTAACGATAACAGACGAACATAAATGATTCATGCTATATTTTAAGTGCTACGGCGATAAGTCTTGATAGTAGCATCCCTTGCTTTTCAGTAAACCTTTATATTTCTTCTTAACCAGCTAATCTTCATATACCTAATAAGCTCGCACGAAATTTTGAATGTCCTACGACAAACCAAATCCTCCATAATAATATTTCCTGTCATTTCTGTCATTAGAGATGACGTTACAACTAATTGATTTATAATGAGTTTATTTGAAATGTTAAAAGTGACAGCTACTTGAAATCAAAATTATTTGGTATTATTGTGACATTTCATGAGAGCGGAAAACTATTCCATCTCTTAAAGGACAACGCATAAGATGTGTTGTAGGGTGCGTTCTTATTCCCACATAGTTATATAGGTCAACAGGTTCTTTTTTACCGCATTACAACTTATAAAGCCTTTAGGTTCACTTGAAACAACAGGACACTTTTGTTTTGATATGGTAGTAATAATGGTGAAAGCAATTAGAGTAATGTTCTTTGGGTAGCCTTGCGATAACTATACAGCCGTATAGTTTTGTGTTAGAGAATGCTTTCAAGCTCTCACGTAGGTAGTTTCCTTACTGTTTATGAAGCTCTATTCATCCATATTTTGCTTAATTTTAATCAATCTTTAAGACTTGTATATAATTGGAGATGATGGTGAACTTATGTTATTCGTTGATTAATCTGGCACCAATAGTATATTTATAAGCATAATACGAGGAGATATAAAAACAAATAACTATATTTGCAGTTGAGTACTTTAGTTTGATAAGATAAACACCTTTGACAGCGTTAGTATTATAGAGGAGGTATAACTAAGTGACCGTTGTAATATCTTTCTCAATGGTTATGTAATAAGCATATAATATTTGGCAGTTAATGTCTAAATCCAATAAGTCCGTAAACCCAAGTAATTAATATTGGTATAAGTAACAAAATCTACAAATTATCAAATCGTTATGGCAACTATCAATATAGAATATCTACCATCTATCAATTATTCCTTAATTAATAACGGGGTAGCAATATGCCAGTCTGTTGAGCTTTGTAATGACAAGGCTGATGATTTAAGGGATATAATAATAGAATGTTCTGGTGATTTTTTCCAAGACTTTCGTTCAAGCATCATCGCATCACTTAAGACTGGTAAGTCAATTCGTTTACAGGGTATGGGCTTATCTCTGAAGCCAACAGAGGTAGCTTTGGTAACAGAAAAGATTACGTCCACATTTACCATCAATGTATATGCTGATGCGCTGTCAGATTCAAAGAAGATAGTGTTTACTCATAGTTATGACATAGATATAATGCCATACGACCAATGGTTGGGAACCAGTATTCTACCGCAATGTCTTGCTTCGTTTGTTACGCCCAATCATCCTGCTGTAAACAATATTATAGCCAAGGCAGCCAGTAAGTTGAAGGAAGTGTCGGGGGCTTCTGCATTTACAGCATATCAGACAGGTAATTCAAATGAGGTACGAAAGCAGGTGGCTGCTGTGTATGGTGCACTTCATGCTGAGGGTATTGTATACCGTTCTGCTCCAGCATCGTATGAAGTTGTTGGGCAACGTATTACACTGCCTGACCAAGTCCTGGCTTCTAAGGTCGGGAACTGCATAGAACTTACGCTACTCTTTGCAAGTGTACTTGAAAGTATAGGGCTCAATAGTGGTATTGTACTACAAGAAGGGCATGCTTACCTTGCTGTTTGGTTAGTCGACGACTGTTGTCAATATAGTGTTTGTGATGATGCTTCGTATATAGAGAAGAAATGTTCTGACGGCATCGATGAGATGCTTGTACTTGAATGTACACAAATTACAGCAGAGTCTACTACCTTTGAAGATGCTCAGAGTTTAGCCATAAAGAATCTTGCCAATACGGCAATCTTTGAGATGTTCATTGATATCAAGCGATGTCGACTTGAACAAGTGCGTCCTCTTCCACAGCGTGTCATGAATAATGGTGTATGGGAGGTTGCTGTAGAGGGAACAAGTCATGATGAGTGTATGCTAAATGTAAAGGAACACTCGCGTTTTGATCTGAGTATGCTAATGGACAACAAACGTGAGATAACTAAGCTGGATATCTGGGAGCGCAAACTTTTAGACTTCTCCTTGCGTAACTCAATGTTGAATCTTTATCTAAGGCAGAAGGCTATTCAATTTATTTCATTTGATATTGACCTGGTAGAAGACTATTTGCAAGATGGGATGGAATACCTAATTTCTTGCAAACCTGATGTAAGTTTTAAGATTAATGACGAGGAACGCCTTGTACGCTCTAAGTCTTTGCCAGAACTCCATGAGTTGATAACAAATGATATTAAACATCGTATGTTACATACTTATCAGACGGAGACAGACACACGCAATACGTTGAAGAATATCTATCGAGCTTCAAAAAATGCTATTGAAGAGACAGGTGCAAATGCGTTATACCTTGCTATAGGTACACTGCGATGGTATGAAACAGAGATAAGTGAGAAGTCTCGTTATGCTCCAATATTAATGCTGCCTGTGGAAATGGTGTATAAAAAAGGCGATTACTATATTCGTACTCGAGATGAAGAGATTACTTTGAATATAACCTTGATAGAATTTCTACGTCAGAATTTTGAAATCAACATACCAGGCCTTAATCCCCTACCTACAGATGAGCACGGGGTAGATGTGAAGAAAATCTTTGCTATCATACGTGAGGTGCTTAAGAACAAAAAACGTTGGGATGTAGAAGAAGAATGTATCTTGGGCGTTTTCTCGTTTAGTAAGTTCCTTATGTGGAATGATATCCATAACCACAGACAAGAACTGCTTGAGAACAATATAGTATGTAGTCTTGTAGAACAAAAACTGACCTTTACTCCAAGCCAAGTAATATCAGAGTTGAAAGATAAGGATAAAGAGGTGAAGCCATCTGACCTTGCATTACCTGTCCCTGTAGACTCGTCACAGATGGCAGCCGTAATGGCAGCTGGTCAGGGACACTCTTTTATTCTATATGGTCCTCCTGGAACAGGTAAGTCGCAGACCATTACAAACCTTATCGCTAATGCTTTGTTCCAAGGTAAACGAGTACTGTTTGTTGCAGAGAAAATGGCAGCCTTGAATGTGGTACAGAAGCGTTTGGAGAAGATAAACCTTGGTCCATTCTGTCTTGAAATGCATTCAAACAAAATTACAAAGCGTCATGTACTTGAACAGTTGAAGAAGGCTATGGAGGCAACTCATATTCAACATCCAAAAGAATATGCACGTATTGCTGACGAACTCTATGCTCAACGGTGTAAATTGATTGAGTATATGGAGGCACTCCATGATGTTAAAGGACCGGAGGGGATGTCTTTATTTGACAGTATCATCAGATATGAATCCATAGATGGGCCAGAGCTTGATTTAGATGTGAACGATGCTGCATTTAAGCAACTGTTCCGAATAGAGAAAATGGATAAATACGCACATCTATTGAGTCAGAAGTACCAGGCTGTACTTAGCATTACGGGGACTCCTTCAAAACACCCTTTACTTGGGCTTACTATTGAAGACGACGACCTTACCAATGTTGGATATCTATCATCACGACTCAAAACAGCATCTGAAACACTCCGTAAGGGTGATGAGGAAAGGCATAAGCTTTTGGAAGCTGAAGCTATAAAAGCTGAATTATTAAGAGATTGCAATGATGAAGTGTTATCTCAAGATGGAGAGACGTTATATAACGAGTGGAGGAGTATCAAGGCTAAGTGGTTTCTACCTCGCTTCTTTGCTAAAAGGAGTTTCTTAACTAAGTTGAAGCAATTTAATAATCTTATTATTGAGCAAGATATTGATACTTTCCTCTCTAAATTACTAAATTATCAGCAATTACATAATGAGATAGTAACAATACAGGATGTTATACATACGTATTTTGCCGTAAGTTTTGATGATGATAAGCTTCCAACCAATGAAGACTTGAAGTGTTATGTACTGAAACTCGATAACTGGCTTCAGCATACAGATGAAGCACGAGATTGGTATCAGTGGTGTGCTTATAAGAAGGAACTTGAGATTGAGGGTCTTGGCATCATCGCTCAATATATTGAAAATAAGGAAATTTCAGCCGAGAGACTGAAGGATGCCTTCTTTAAGCGAGTTTTTCGAAATTTTGCCTGTGAGAAGATAGCGTCGTCACAGGTCTTACGAACCTTTGAAGGAACAATCTTTGACGAGACAATCTCACGCTACAAAAAACTGACAGAAGAGTTTCAATTACTCAGTCAGAAGGAACTTTACGCTCGATTGGCTGCGAATGTACCCCATGTGACAGACAGTATAGACAATAGTAGTCCTATTGGCTTCCTTAATAGAAACATTGCAAATGGTGGTAGAGGGGTCTCGCTCCGTGATTTGTTTGATAATATTGACACACTATTACCAAGACTTTGCCCATGTATGTTGATGAGTCCTATGTCCGTGGCACAGTTTTTAGATTTATCACGAAGCAAGTTCGACCTTGTTATCTTTGATGAGGCTTCACAGATGCCTACAAGTGAGGCGATAGGTGCAATTGCTCGTGGCAAGTCTTTAATAGTTGTAGGTGATCCGAAGCAGATGCCTCCAACGAGTTTCTTCTCATCAACAAGTGTTAGTGAAGATGAAGCTGATATTGATGATCTTGATAGTATTCTTGATGATTGCCATAGTCTTGGTATACCATCACTTCAGTTGAACTGGCATTATCGTTCAAAGCATGAATCGCTAATTGCCTTCTCTAATAATGAGTATTATGATGGTGAACTTATCACATTCCCATCTGTTGATGACCAAACGACGAAGGTAAAGTATTATTATGTAGATGGTGTGTATGATAAGGGTGGACGCCGTTCTAATAAGAAGGAAGCTGAGACTATCGTAGAAGATATCGTCAAAAGATTGCAGAGTAAAGACCAAACAAAGTATAGTATTGGTGTGATAGCATTCAGTCAGGTACAGCAAAACTTAATTGATGACTTGTTAACAGAAAAGCTCGACAAGGATAAGAAACTGCGAGAAGCAGCTGAAGCATTATACGAGCCTATCTTTGTAAAGAACCTTGAAAACGTACAGGGTGACGAGCGTGACATCATCCTATTCTCTATTGGTTATGGTCCAGATAAGGATGGCAGAGTATCAATGAACTTTGGACCGCTAAATAATAATGGGGGGAGAAAAGCGTTTGAATGTAGCAGTAAGCCGCGCCAGAAGAGAAATGAATGTCTATTCGTCTTTGAAAGCATCACAGATTGATTTGAAACGTACTAAGGCACGGGGAGTAGAAGGGTTGAAACATTTCTTAGAGTATGCGGAGCAACAAGTACTGATTAATACTTCTAATAATCATAAGGAGAACTCTGACTACATCATCTCTGAGCAGATTGCTGATGCACTCAAGGCCCATGGTCATATAGTAAATACCAATGTAGGGCGTTCAAATTTCAAGGTTGATGTGGCTATTGCAGATGCTGTTAATAATGACAATTATGTTATGGGTATTCTACTCGATGGTGAGGTCTATCATAATACGCAGACTACAAGAGATAGAGAGATTGTCCAACCAACTGTTTTGAACTTACTTGGTTGGAAGATAATGCGTGTGTGGAGTGTCGATTGGATTAATAATCCTGAACGTGTTATAGCACGTATTGAAAAGGTACTACAGCAGAACGGGAAGTTAGAAAAGACATTCGTAAAGAATACTACCTTTGATGTTACAAAAGAAAAGGTTGAGAAAATAGAAAGCAATGAGAAAGGCTATCATACGTATCAAGGTTTGGAAGATACTGATGCTATGAGTGATGAGGTTCTTGCAAAAAAGATACTTGCATGTGAACAGCCAATGACACTGATGTATTTATGTCGATGTATCTGTGTACATAGAGGTGCTGCAAGAGTTACTTCCTCTTTGGTGGCCTCGGTTAAGGATATTGCTGATAGGCTATTATTTGTTCAAGAGATAGGTAACTCTACGATATTGTGGACAGATAAAGCATGTGCTGATTCTTTCAGTGGATATAGACAGGCTCACGGAAGAGATATAACAGAAATACCTCTAATAGAAATAATGAATGCAATCATACTAACAGTACGAGAGCAGCTTTCTATCAAGACCGATGCACTGACTCTTCTTGTTGCAAAGAGGTTGGGCTTTTCGCGTCGTGGCTCTAAGGTAGATCAAGCATTAAAAGAGGGCTTAGAAGCACTTTTACGTTCTAAGAGTATTTTAGAAACTGATGGCTTTGTAAGACTACCAGAGTAAGGGTGTAACTCTTTTTGTCAGGTTCGTCCAGCATTTGGGAGACTCCATACCTTATTGAAATTGCAATCTATACTAACGAGATTAGGGGGCATACAATTCACCTGAGATTAGTCAAGCCTTGGCGTCATTATGCTTCTGTGCCATCATACAGCGTATCTTGTAGATCAGTTAGTTATGTTTTATCTATGGGTGACTTTGATTGACACCTTGATGAAGTTGGAACATCTGCTAATATGACTGTAATGTTTATTCTCTTCAGACTTTTAAGTCTTCTTTACTATTAAGCTTCGATTTAGGTCTTCTTTGTTCAAATTTGACAGAAAAATATGGCCTGATGGTGCTTCTGAAAATAATCGGTTGTAAGCCCATCAGTACTATGACAATGGTGTCTAATATATCTCAACTTTTAGTAAATTTATTTATGTAGTATCATTCAACTTAGTTGTCAAGGTTTGTAATAGAAACTAAGCATCAGCTCTCTACCTCTAATGTCTTGATTACTAAAGCTACTTGAAAGCGTATTGTTAATTCCATAGCTATAGCTTTTATTATTAAAGACATTATTCCAAGCAAGACTCAGGTCGAAGTGTTTGGCTTTAAATATCAAAGTGAAGTCTTGAAAGAACATATCCTTAAACTCCTTTTGTGCTATCTCGTTATGATAATATTCCGTCAAAGTTTCCAAACTTAAAACCTTACAAAGAGGTATTCTAAGGCTTCCCTCATGCTTCCAACTATTTAGATTGGACGTTTTCCCGAAAGCAGGCATCTTCATTTGGTGAAAGCCATAAGTAAGTTTATAAGCTAAATCGACACCCTTTATTAAACCAATATCAAGGTTAGAGGTTATTTTTAAGTTCTTTGTGTCGTAAGGCATTTGTTGGCTATTCTGGACCATATAACTATTCATGGCATTATATAAAGCCTTTACATTTAGTTTTCCTTTTAAGAAGCCTATGCCTTGTGACCCCATTAGGAACATATTCCAGCTATTGTACTTCGTGTCTCCTGACGTCAATGATTCTACGATATAGTTGCCCACAAAATCTTGGGTTGATGTATAAGGAGAGGTTCCAAACGACTTTGTTATGCGTAATCGTATAGAAGTACCTTTCAGAGCATCGCTATAAGCAACACCTATTCCTACGCTTTTCTCTTTGCTTAAATTATAGTCTGCCAGACCTTTATTCATATATTGATAATCTTGCAGTACCAAAGTTGGATAAAATTGGGCAGCATTAATCTGCATTGTATTAATGGATGCATTAGCCGAGAAAGTCCATGTTGCTGTGGCTTTCCATCTGATCTGGAGGTTAGGGGAGAATAAGAATTTAGACTGACCATTATCTAAACTATACTTATAATGGTTGTACGACATATCGCCAGATAATGTGAAATTAAAGTCCTTCACCGTATATTCAATGCTCGGATTGGTATAGAAACTTGCAAATGCAAAGCTGCTTTTGCCCATCAGTAGTCCAATACTATCTGGAACTCCCACTAAATCAGAAGTGAAGCGGTGTTCTCCTGCATTTACTCCTATTTCTCCTGATAGAATAAATCTACCTATTCTAAGACTTCCACTTACGTCCGTATTCGTTTCATAGTAATGTTGATTAATAGACTGTACCAGCGAATCGACATATAGTTGTTGCGGACGTACATCCATTATATTCTTTGATTGCAGAGTAATAAGGCGTTTGCCATATTTCTTCATTATACTGAAATTATCTTTTAATGTATAAATCGGAAGATTACCCATCATCTTATGAGGTTGAGTCCCCTGTTCATTCAGCCATTGTTTGTTCCAAGAGAAGTCACCAGAAAGCTCATTTTTAAGATAATGATTTTTAGCGTTATTCTCGTATTTTATCTTTGCAAAGAGGTCATTACTTTTCTCCAAATACTGTTTTCTGTTTTCTATTGTCTTTATACCGCTATTCGTATAAAAGTCTGAATGGCGCAAAGAGGTAGCCTCATTACGGTCATTGACAAATGTAATCTGCACGTTTACCTGAGAGTTTTCATCTATACGCTGTAGTGCATTCAAACTAACTACATGTGTGCGGTTAAATAATGAACGTCCTTTGAGCAATAGAGGCGATGGTGAAGGAAGAGAGAGCATAGCTGACAAAGGACTTTGTAGCTCATTAAAACTTAAAAGATTGTCCGTCTCTCTCCTTATATTCTTACCTATATTATTTGTCTTATAGGTGAGAATTGTCTGAAAAGAAGGCTTCAGGCGCATGGCAAAGGTTTCATAATTCCACAATCCTCCATGACTCTTTAGTCCTATGCCACCGCTATAGGTCGTCATCCAGCGTGCCTTAGCCCCTTGCTTCATTCTAATATTGATAGCGTTATCGTCAGTATAAGTAAAATCATCTAACACACGGATAGGTTGATGATGCTTCATTACTTCTACTGTTGCTACATCCTCTTGGGGCAGTGACTTTGTTGCCAAGCCATATTTCCCTCCCATCAGATTCATACCTTCTATATAGAAGTTGCTGATAGACTTACCTTCGTATTGTATCTCGCCATTCTCTTTATTCACATCAAAGCCCGGGACACGTGCAAGAACGTCAGCTAATGTTCGGTCTCCTTCTTTTTTATAGGTAGTGAGTAGATATTGAATCGTATCGCCTTTTATCTTAATTGGCTTTGCCTTTACAGTTATCTCCGATAACGTTTTCGTATCTTCCTCTAATGTGATATGCTGTGCAGGCATATCCATTGTAACCTTTAGTTCCTGCTTTTTATAGCTTATTGCTGAAATAGATAGAATATTACCTTCTTGTGCTGTAATGGTAAACTTCCCCTTTGTATCTGTCTGACAGAAATGTAATGTCTTTTTTGTGGTTGCATCTACAGTCTTGATAATAGCTGCAGACACAGGGCGTCCTCCTACGTCAGTAATGACACCTTCCACTATCCTCTGTGCACTTATTGACTGTACGAGTAGGATAAGCAAACATAAGGTAATATATTTCTTCATTAGTAATATCTTATTCTAACTCCATTTTGGGAATCATGGTTGTATTCTTTGGATAGATCGTAGGGTCTGAAGCCTTTTTTAAATAAGAGAGTCGGTCTATATCCTTATACTTTTTCTCCCAGAAATTATAAAACTTGACAGGTGACAACTGTCCTCTTTTTATATTACTTGCAATTATGTCTAAATAGCCATCGCAATGTGCGGCTAAGATTAAACCGGGTAGTCCACCTAATTTCCACGGACCAAGCGGTAAAGGAATCTCCTCACTGAACCACACCTTCCAGTCTCGTCCACGGAAATGTGTGGTCGCCATCGTGCAATTAAAGCCTATGACACTTCGTGTACTGTCTTCGTGAATAACCCATTCCGGTGTGGGTATGTCTTCTGTTATCTTATAATGAGAGTCCCATACCTGTGTATAAGTTGTCATTTTGCCTTCTTCAAGATTTCTATAAAGATAGTCACCATGATCAGGACTTACTACCTTATGGGTAGTCTTATTATTATTTTGAATTGCTTTTATCTTTTCATTAATTATTGCCAAAACTGTCTCAGGGTTGCTCCCTAAGGAATCGAATCGTAAAGTATGATAGCTAAAGTATTCACTTACATTTTTCCCTATCCTAAGTGCATAGTCATCATAACTGTTAAGATACTTTGTGTGATAACTGATTTCGAGAATGCTCGGTTCAATGATATGTGTCTCTTGTCCAGAGCAGCTAAGTAGAGACAGCATGAATGTGATACAGAAAGCGTATAATTTCATAATCATTATTTTTGATTAACGTGTTTAGAGATAATCCTTTGTGCATTAGTCTCTTTTCTTTATTGGTCTCATTGATTAAGATATCGCAAATATATAATAATATTCAATACGGCGCAACTATTTGAATAAAAATATTGCAAAAGATTTAATAGAACTTTGTAATAGCATTTAGAGAGTTTGTGATTAATGTAAAATATAATCATAGCTTGTTTCTAATAGATGCATTCCCTATAGGCTTATTTGAGATATTAATATCCCTTTGATTTATATCATTTAGTCCTTATTTCATCATGTTTTGTGCCATCATATAGTGTCTTTTGAAAATAAGAAAGTTGAGTTTAATTTATGCGTGACTTTGGGTGACGCATTGAGAATGTAAGGATTTTATATACTTACAGCCTTAGAGGCAGTCAATTCAATTGGGAGTTAGTCAACCTAATTGTGACAGTGGTCCTCTGAGCTTGATGGACAAAAGGGAAACGGCTAAGCACTATTGAGATGTTTAATCCTTCTCAGGTGGATTGTAATATCTGAACCTATTGTGGTAAGAGGCATGTCTCTTCATCCTCACACTGCCCTAACTGGTGGAAAATAATGAGGTCCCTATGGGCGTTAAGGTTATGGAGACTACTGTATATATCATAGTCTGTTTATCAACCAACATGGTTATAAACGCTATGTACCTCCACAGGGTGCCCCATATAATCTGTGATGATAGTATAGCGTTCACCATTTTATGTTTTGTAACGGACGTGTATAGAGCTTCTTCATGCAACCATTCGACAAGGTTCTCTACCGGTTCACTCGTTTAATGCCTGTAGTAGTCTTTCTTTCCATACACCCTCCCACATATTCTCTTCTTCTATTGAGTAATTCTTTATGGTATAATAATCATGCTCATCCTTGTGATAGATATAGCATCTGTCCACACAGTTAATTATCCACTTGAGAGCCTCTTTGTCTATATTCTTGTTGGTCGAAGCATATTCGATGATACGCTTTAACTTGTTAACATCATAAACTCCTTCTTCTATTAATTTATAGCAAAAGGTATCTTCCTCTTCATCATTCATATTCTTTGTAAGGAGGTCTTTAGTTTCTGCCTCCAATCCTGTACTTTGTTTCACTTGGCTTTTCCTCATTTTTACTACCATTCCATACGAAAGTGACAGAACTCATCTATACTATGTAGTGGACGGTTTTATTGTTAAGACGTTATCTCCTTTTGTCTACCGCTACCATACTATTCATAGCGTCAAGTCATTTTATATTGTTCAAGTTGCTTTCTATAACCGTTTATGTCATTCTCATTAATATGATAATTCATATTCTTTATCATATTCAATATACGTAATTGAATTGCAGTTTCTTGCGAGATAAGTTCATCGGAACTATCTTGCTGTAACACACTTAACGCATAGATATCTACAGTCTCAATCATCTTTTTGCTACAGTACTCAATAGCAGTTACATCCTCTTCGTTTATAAAGTTTAAGCAATATGACAATGCTATCATTGCATTTTGAGCAAGAACTGCAACACAACTTCCATCATCATCTGTATCAGGAATATATTCTTCTATATACTTTTCTTTATCTAAGGAGATAGTATCTGCTATGTTCTTAAATCTCTCAGACGTACATTGAAAGAATATATCATCTATTAATCTAATGAGAAAAGATGTCAATTCTTTGTTTACAAAATATTTATGAAGATAAGTCTCCATTCTATACACGCAACTTATACCAAACAGTAATTGTTTGTTAGATGGCAACTTGTCTATTATATCATATAGATTATCTCTCATCTTTGCAACCTAAATATATTAAAGACTTTATCGTACCTATATTTTCCATTTGGCCCGTTCTGAGGTCTATCTTACATAAAATAAATCCCGACATCCATAACTTTCGGACATATTTGGGTATATATAAATAGTTCTTCTTTAGTAAAAACGGGCCACCAAATAACTCCTCTTTACCTATCTTCTCATCATTAATATATAAAGAACCTATTAAAGGTGAACCTTGAGAATACTCTATTAGTTCTCTATACTCAATAATATAATCTTCTATTCTCTGGCGTACAGAGAACTCCCATGGAGTTTCAGAAGTACTATGAATATCTTTTACTTGCATCTTATTCTGTCTTTTGTTTTGACACCTTTTACATCACTGTTGCTTGTATTATGTTGTTATAAAGGACCAAGATATTTTTATTCTTATTGTTTATTAATACCAAATGTAACAGTTGTAAATATTGTCTTAGGGTGTCATATAGCAGTGATGAGGCTCTTATATTAAGGACATTTGTGTGGAAAATCTATATGATTATGTTTAATAAAAATTACAAGCTAACATCAAGTGTTCAGCTTCATAAAGACATTCTTGTACTTCTCTCTATAAATGTCATCTGACTTAAAATAATCATTAGCAACTGTTCTTGCATGTTCTAAGTCACTTTGTAGACAATACATGGCTATGGCAAGTAGCGCAACGACCTCATTACTATTTAAGAAAAAGTATCTATTATGATTTTCAAAATCATTAAGAACATGCTTCATAGAACTTCTTTCATCCAAGAAAGGGATTATCTGTTCAATGATAAAAGGCTTAATCTTTTGTTCAATGAGAAGATTCATATCGTCAATTGAGGTGGGGCGCCAATCTATCGCTTGAGTGTCAGAAACAAAGCCCGCATTGATGTTTACGACAGTATCTATAGCTTCAAAAGTGTTATTAGCGCCTTTCAGCGTTGTTGCTACTTTAGTTATTTCCTTTGAATCAAGACGTATCATGATACTTATATGTCCTATACTTTTATCGTCCGGATATTTGGAAGGAGTTAAGAAGAATAATATTGATTGGACGAAATCGCCCTTATTTCGTTGAAACTTTAGAGAGCCATGTCTCCATTTGAAGCCATACTTGAAAAGTAGATCAGCTAAGCCTTTCTCTATACTGACTCTAAAGAGAGACCTTAATTCCTTTGCTTTCATTATTACTTATACGTTATGTTACTCATTGTCAATACTTTCTTCTGTTTACTATTACCGTAGAACGGCTCCTATCCTGTCTTAGGGTAATACTCTTTGTCTCATATTCTAAACGCAAAAATCTACGATATATTATTGGATACTACCTCGTTTTGCAGGGTTGTATCCTACTCTTTTCTGCATTAGGAAATATCTTAAACAGGCAAGATAATAGATTGTGTAAGATAATCCAGGCCTGTGATATTATGGTGTCTCATAACTTCTATCAATGAGTTGGAGAAGAATAAGCCTGTGTTTTGTAGTTTAATAATATCATATTTATAATCAACTTTGAGCTGTATGTTGTGCATCTTTGTAAACTTATACGTCCTGTTCGCATATTCCTCATAGGAGTTAAATCTTAATTGGACGCCTGAGAAGGAGTCAAGAATAACCGAATGGGCATAATCAACATTCTCTAACGATAACTCAGGGAAGCCCAACAAGAAGTATTCTCTTTGAGTAGAAAACTCAGGGATATAAGCTTTTATTTTATTATAGATAGGTAAGTTTGCTTCCAAAAGTAGCTTGTATGTTTCTTCAGACACTATAAAGTCAAACAAGTTGAAGGAGTTATCTGTTAGACTCGAGATGAAATCAGTCTCCTTAACGCTCTTCTTTGTCTTATAGTATGTAATCTTACTGATTCTTGAAGGGTCTATTAAAGGAAAGTTGTCATTCTTCCTGTTTTCCCATAAATACTTACAGTAATCTTGGAAATAAGCCTTTTCAGTTTTATCTATAAATGAAGGTTGTGATTTAGTAAATCGAGTCTCAACCTGGGAGGTAACGCCATCTTTTATCCCTGTAACGCGACTTTCAATAGAGGGTCTGACCCTAAAATATTTCTTATGCTTATCCATCTTCTTTCTGTTATTGTATTTTCTGTTTCTATCTTCCAAATAGATTGAAGTATTATAGGGTGACGTTGAGTTGAAAGTCCAGTGACATCACTCCAAATATTACAGCTTCTCACATAGCCTAACAGCGTCGAATTGTTCCCCAGTTAACCTTATCTTGTCTTGGTTAATGCAATCATCTATCTTCAGCTAATAAGGTATATGAGTCCATAGTTGTTAGTCTATATGCTACTATTAGATGAGTCATCAATGAGCTAAAGTCCAATCATTTAGTTTCATTTTGACCACACTCTAAAATCTGGCCGACAATACCCTTCTATTAAATCCATTATCTCATGTACGAATGCGGAGCCGTCTTGATAGTCTTCTGCTATCTTACTAAAAAAGTACAAAACCTCTTCCTTGCTCTTTCCTGCGTCTTTATATGAAGACAACAGTTTCTTATATTTCAGATAAAACGCTAATGGCAGGTTCTCAACACCCTCATATCTTGCTTGCCAATCTTTAATATCTGCAATAACAGAAAGGGCTTCTTTTTTATCTATCTGGCACATAAGGTTTTTAATTTTACGTTGTCTACCATTCCATACTCCTTGTTGTTCTACCAGTGTCAACGACCTTACAGGGGGCTATAACATCATGTGTACCATCATTATCAGACTTAAACATCAGATATATCGTAAGTTGTTTAGAACATTACATTAGTGTTAACCAACGACACAATAGGTGATGGGCAATTGAAAGGTATATTCTCTTCAATCATGTGGCTATATTCCTTGTATTATAACCTAAACGTAGAAAACTACATTTTATTATTGAACACGGTCTTGTCTTGCATGGGTAATATCATATTCTTTTGGTTGTTTACCCATTTGCCTTGACTTAGTTCTGCCTTCAAAAATCATGACTTAATAACGAGTTAAATACCCTCAGAATAAGGAAATAATATCTCTTGGAATTGACTTTATAACCTACAATAAATCAATAAGTTACGAATAGCGTTTGAGAACATGCCCATCTTGCCCCAAGAAGGGCGTCTTCAAGCCTCAAGAAGGGCATGTTCTCGAACGTAGAAGGGCGTCTTTTTGAGGCATGAAGATGGTGGGTTGCGTTCGAAGGGAGCGAGATATTTTGACGTTAAGATGTGGGGTAGGGGCATGCGCCTATTCTTTTTGTATGCAAGATTAGAGTATATTACGTACAACATCCAAAGAGACCTAAAGAGTCTTAGACCTATCTTTATTTGTAGAAAAGTGAGATTAGGCAAACACCCTATCTGTTAAGACTATTGCATATCAATCTTTTCTTGTTCTAATGCCAACATATTCTTGTTTAATACAACCACTGGCTTTACATGGTATAAGTTGTACAAGCATGTCTAAAGAGGTCATGTTAAGCTCTATTAGCACACTTATAAAGCGATTTACTAAGCCAAACACTTCATCCCAGATATTCGGATTAACGGCAAAGACATACCGTGTAGGATTATTTCCGACCACCTTGAGACTTGAAATCCATGAAGACGTCATGTTTAGAATAATAGTCTAATGCGGATATATACTCGTCAGTCGTTGGCTCTTCTATTTGACTTTGTACATTCATCAATACGTCTTCAAATTGCTCACCATAATATAACAACTCTAAAGACTCCATAACAACAAAGTTAGGATACACATCTTTGTCATCACTTGATATTGTTGGATATGTTTCCAGATAACAAACGACTTCAGGAGTTAACATATCCTCGTGGGAATATAAACAGTAATCCTCGTCTGTAAACCCATTCTCACTTATTTCCTTAGAGATGATAGCAATTATCTCTTGTCATTGATAAGCTTTTCTTAAATCTAATCTCATCTTCCTTAATACAATATGAATATTATAATCTGTTACGAATACTTTTCCATCTTTCAATTACTTATTTCGTTATGAAAGATGGTTACTTGGGCAACTCTATTAGCTTGAAAACGCTATGCAAAAAAGATAAGACATCATCGTTGGTGTCTAATTTATAGTTAAAACAATTACTTTGGCTTTCTATTTTAAGAGTATCGTTGCGTAATGACATATTTCTTATCACTTCTCTTATAAACTGTGGTCTGTTTTTTACAACATAGTATTGGTTGTCCTCTTCAAATATTCTTATGGAATCAATAGTATTGTAGTTATTCACTTTGCTTATATAGAGATGCTCTAATTTGTCGCCAGTAAAGAATAGATCTATCTTATCAAGTTCCATAGTACAGTGGGTATTTTCCCATGCACTCATTACTACGTTAAAGCCTAACATGTTTATTTGAAAGCATGTGTTTATAGTGACGTGTACAGGTTCTTTCCCTATATTACATTCCAGATATCTTTTGTTAATATCTAAATTAATAAAGTCTACTGTCGTAAGTTCAGGTTGACCATGTGGGTTTAAGTCAACTTTAAATCCATCATTGTTTCTTTTCATAAACTTTAATCCTGATGAAACGATAAGCTCTTCAAGATTAGGATTATAATAAAAGAGAAAGTCTTTTGCTTCAATTTGCTCCATATTGTATTATTCTATACTGAAGGTCTTGCCATGATGGATAAGTTCTCGTGTTTCCGCATCGAGAACAACATCCTCAGTTCCATACGTCTCTGATTTCTTAATGAACCATTTAGCATGCGTGTTCTCTTTATTCTTGTGCTTATTTCTGGGTATAAAATAGATATCAAAAGGAGTATTAGAGAACATTGTCTGTTGCCCTTCTCCTGTGCTAAGGTTTATCCATCCCTGCCTTTGCATCCACATAAGTACATCCTTAGGTCGCATGGCAAGATGCTTAAACTTAGCATCCTCATCGATTACCTTTATTAAATTACCCTTATCATCGTATTCACGCCATGTCCCAACACGTACACTGGAATACAGAAAGAAGCATCCTTCTCTCTTCAATCTGTTATTATGTTTATAATAATTCCTTATATACATTACGAAACTCATTGGTTTTATCATGTAGACACTATTTTCGTCATGGGAGATAAGAATCTGCACCAAGGTGCTATCAGACTCTTTATATACTTGATTATCTATCTTCTCTTTCCCAATCTTCTTCTTATAATATTCATAATCAAATCGGTCGTTTGTTTTCATCATCTTTATTTTCTGTGCAGCACATGAAAGTGAGATTATGAATACTACAAGGTAGGTAACAATTCTTCTCATATCTATCTGATATTTAGGTTAATCTTTATACATTAGCATAGAACAATTAGTTGCACTTTATCATTTAGTGAAAATGGTAGAGTTACGGGTTCGAGAAGCAAACAAATGCACGTATAGTGAATGTAAAGGTGAAAGCATTTATCCTATATTTTAGAATAAGCACTATAAATATTACGCCTCGTTTTATGAGTTCATCATACTCTTCAATTTCATTACATTTAGGTTACGCCACTGACAGAAGTCAACATACACGGGGCCAGACAGATACCCAGCGGCATTATAATCATAACGGACACTTCTGTCGTTTATTGTATCAAGTGGTCGTAGAAAGCGAAGGTTATCATAGCCTCATATATCAGTAGGTGTGTGATTGACAGAACCTTTTCTCGTTTCAGCTCGCTTTTCAAGTGACGTTTCAAACATTCCTTATATTGTTAAATGCAGTTTCTCAGTAAGCCATAAGATATCTTCATGAAACTTGAAAGCTCTCATGCGTCCTCCTGCCATGTACTAAATGTTATAGTGAACTTACTTACCCTCTTAGTAAGATACGCATGCAACTCGTAGGATGTTTTACTTTCTCTATCGGATTTGGACACATCCCAAGACTCTTATCTGTCCCTACATAGGGCTGTGAGGACAATAACTTGACCTATCTGGGGAACCCGTTTGCTCTTGAAAAATATTTACTTTACATCGGGCTATATACCTTCAAAATAGGAATATAAGGTCTCTTGGAATTAAGTCTATAACATGCAATGAATCAATATATTACGAATAGCGTTTGAGAACATGCCCTTCTTGCTCGAAGAAGGGCGTCTTCAAGCATCAAGAAGGGCATGTTCTCGAATGTAGAAGGGCGTCTTCTTGAAGCTTGAAGATGGTGGGTTGTGTTCGAAAGGGAGCGAGAAATTTTGACGTTAAGACGTGGGGTAGGGGCATGCGTCTATTCTTTTTGTATGCAAGATTAGAGTATATTACGTACAACATCCAAAGAGACCTAAAGAGTCTTAGACATATCTTTATTTGTAGAAAAGTGAGATTAGTCAAACACCCTACCTGTTAAGACTATTGAGTATCAACGTTTTCTTGTTTTGTGCAACCACTGGCTTTACATGGTATAAGCTGTACAAGCATGTCTAAAGAGGTCATATTAAGCTCTATTAGCACACTTACCAAGCGATGAATATAACTACTGTTGCGAGCAATAGTACGATTTCCACGTGAAGGACTACAAAGCTTTTCTTTTGGACTTTGAGTTCTTTAAGCTAAGTTCTTACGTCCATAGCGCAGATTAGGGTATTCTTGTCGGAAGGCACCTAAGGTGTTTTATATTATGCTGTCATTCGTGTTCTTGAAATTCGGACACAACAAAGATACATGATACCAGTGCTTTTTTAGAAACTTAATGATGAATATCTACATATTTGACGGAAGGACTTTTCTCTTGCGTTAGTTAAGTTTGAGTATGTAAGGCTTACGTTAATCTAATGCAAAGAACCATTCTAAGAACTCATTAAAATCTTTCCATTGAGGGAGTAACTTCCCTTTTTGGAATTCAATAGTTTTTTGTCCAAGCTCAAGTTCCAAGACTTCACCAGTTAAGCGGTTATAAAAGAATCCTCCTTCTCCTTCAAAGCTATCAAGCGGTATATACTCTTCTGGTAACTTTAAAGCAGACTGCATATATCCTATTTGCTCAAAGTATGTTGAGTTTATGGCAAACCAACACACGTTATATATATCACTATACCTACCAGAGAATGTTATACTATTTGTATAAAGATTGAACTGGGCGAATGGTGTTTGTAGATCTATTCCAAGCTTGATCATAACCTCTTGGTAGCTTTTGTCTTCTGTTAAATCATACAGACCAGCTTCTATCAAATATTTCTTAAGTTTTTCTGACAACATAATTCTTTATTTATAAATTAATAATTCTTACACTTAGTCGTACTATATCCACCTTTTTTATAGCGTTACTCGTTGTTTTTTCCATATCTGTGAGATACTCACTCTCACGTCCTAAGTGGTTTTAGGAATTGATGATTAAGCTACATTACGCTGAAAGATTGCACTTTTATCTTGAATTTACAACGCCTCGTTTTATGAGTTCATCATACTCTTCAATTTCATTACATTTAGGTTACGCCACTGACAGAAGTCAACATACACGGGGCCAGACAGATACCCAGCGGCATTATAATCATAACGGACACTTCTGTCGTTTATTGTATCAAGTGGTCGTAGAAAGCGGAGATTATCACCCTTGGTAGATGACTTGTCATATAGTGTTAGCCTATTATGACAGAAACACAGATGTCTTGTATAGTCAATAGTTTCATGCTGTATTGTAAGCTTCTCATGCTCAACTATAGTATTGGATATCTCACATGTGAATAGAGACTATCATTGCATAAGGTAGTCCTAAGGCTAATCTCTGTTCTAATTAAGCCTTATGTGAAATCCAAAAGATTCTTACATAGCACCCTGCATACTCCTTACCATCACTTTAATGAGACTTCTTTCCTTACATAACCCACATGTTTTCCCACCTTGAGTCTATATGCTTTACATGGCAGGTGTCTATGCTTTTAACGCAAGAGGACTAATAAGAACCAACTAAACTATGCCAGAAAGGCATGCCAACACCTTGTGTTATATGCTCTATAAGTTGTATAAATTCGGTCTCTCTCTTACTCCAACAGGCATATTGGGCAGTCCCCATACCTCTAACTAATTGCTCAAAATTATCAGCTATTAGCATCTTCTCTCCAACTTCCGTCTCACTATCAATGGTATATATCCTACCTGAAGAACACTCTAAAAGGATGGTGTAAGGGTCTCCGTTAGCAATAATAATGAGACCAGTTGCTTGTAACACAGGGTAATCCTCATATCCTTTATTTCTTTGTATAAGCCAGTTTATTCCATTGTCATCGTTGTATCCAAACTGATAGCTGAGTATACTAAGGTTGCCCCAGCTATATTTTAGGATGCTGTTTATGAAGTTCTGGTCCAATACATCTATCTTTAACTCTTCTTTCAAACGTACAATTTCTGTACTGGGAATATCTACCCTCAATTCCGCAGCATTATTCCTTGTGAGGTACTTTTATATATTGAAGTGATATTTTGGGATTAATCCATTGATTTGGGAATTTTCCAGGGTTCTTGGTTCTTGCATAGGCATGAAATCCCCCCACCCAAACCAATGGGGAAGTATGAAAACACCACAAAGAAATACTGTTTATTCAAGGAATACTTCAGCGTAGTAGGTTTTATTTGTATACAGGTTTAGAACGTTCTGCCTTCCCGTTCGCACCCATTTTGCTGGAACGCTGACAAAATGCAGGATAAAGGCTTTCAGTCTACTTGTCTTTTTCAATGGCTTGACCTTTTCGCTGATATGACGGACGAGATAGAGATAGAAGTTCTTCAGCATAGCGGTAACCATCATGAAAA
>NZ_JH114144.1:0-16739 GCF_000224595.1 Prevotella sp. C561
AAAGAAGTTCGGACTCAATGTAACAAGTTCGCATAAAAGCGTTTTGTCGTTCAGGTTTATCTCTGTACCAGCCAAGTGGATCAAGACATCAAGGCGGTATGTGCTGAATATCTATACCTGTAATTATGCTTACGCAGATGTTTTCCAGACTGATTTTGGATAGTGCCTACAACTTATGGGAATGATATTGTGTATTGCCTCAAGTCACATTGTGGGGTAAGGGGATATTGTAGGCAGAAGTGGGTGCTTCAAGTTCAAATTATCTGCAAATTCAGTAATGAGAGGACGTGTAAACGCAATAAGAACCTTCAAGGGCTTAGTTGCGGATTTGAGGTTAAATAAAATATATGAGAACTGCTAATATCGAATTGAATACATTGTTCAATGCCGATGTCTTTGGCCTGAAAATGTACCAAGTTATTTTTTAATCATTACTTAATGACAAATTAAGTCTCTCCAGTTATGGCATATTGAACCATTATGTGAATCACGCTGACAATTACAGTAATCATTTCACTGCCTTTATATGGGGAACAACTGCAAGTTACGACATCAAGCATTGGGGAATAGCTGCAAGTTTTATTTCACCTGTACGTTTTCTGTTCAATCAGATAAAGACAACACAGCACAGTAATTTCCAACTTTCTACATACTATAAAACAAATAGATTGCAAATCAGCTTGGCAGTCAATAATCTATTTATGCCCCACGCATACCTTAAAAAAATGGAATTAGGTAGCCAACTATTGCAATCCATGACAACTGAATATGTTAGATACAATAATAACTATGTAAACTTGACAATTAGCTATTACCTTAGTAAAGGTAAGAACAAAGAGTATCATCATAAAATACAAAATGAGGACAGGGATTCGGGAGTAATGAAATGATAATAAAGAGCCAACATTAGGGCTTGTCCCCCTACAGTAGCAATACTTCCTAATTATCTGTTTGGTAATATTAGTAATATGTTCATTGATAAAAAATAAAGCGGCTCACAAAGTTTAAAATTTAAATTAATATTATTAGCAGAAAAAATTAATAAAGGGGAAGGAAATAAGGGCAATATAATAACGATAAGAATTAATTATAATGACGAGACTTTAGATGACATAAAAGATATAATCAGAGACTTGGACGGAATAGATAAGAACAAAGTCTTTTTTCAACTTGAAAGAGTCTGGCAAACTATAGGAAAGGTAAATATAGACCAAAAGCGTAAACTTAAAGAAGCCCTTTTATATATAGCTTCAAAAGGTTATAATGTAGGACATGGACTTTTTGGATTTAAAAGAGTGGCATGCCCTGCAGAGATAAGTAGTTATGCTATTATAAATTGGGATGGCAATATATATAAATGTAATGGAAGAACATTAAAGAAAGAAGAAAAAGAGGGGATTCTTCTCCCAAATAGTACCATAAAATGGAATAAGGAACAGCGTTTGAAAAGAGAAATTACCACATTTGAAAACGACACATGCTTAAAATGTAAAATGCTACCACAATGTATAGGCCCATGTAGTCAAAAAATTATTGAAAATGAGGATAAACCGATTGGAAATATATGCTCTTTACAATTTGCTGACATGGATATAAAGGAGTATTTACAGATTAATTTTGAAATAGAAATGATGAAAAACATAGTATCGGGCATTCGTTCGAATAACCTCTAAATATCAATTTTCCATCACTAATAAGCATTTATTCGATTAATAAATTCATCTAAATAGTAATACAGTAAATATTGGCAATGTGTTATCTAATGTTACTTATGGTATATTACAGTTTTATAAGATGACAAAGTAAAGGGTCGCTTTTAATTCGTTCGATTTCAGAATCTACAAGCGAGAGTATTTCTCTTTTAATCTTATGGTAGTTGCCTTCGATAATCTCTTTGAGATTGTCGGAGCCAACTGCGTTTCGGAACGTATTGATTTCAGGGATGGACTTGTAGGTCTTCATCTCCGCAGAAATTTGTGCAGAATCCACCACAATCTCAGCATGGAAAATCTTCTGCTCAATTCGCTCATCAAAGTTGTCGGACACAGCTCCTACAAACATACCTTGTGTAAGGTTACTGATTTTCGATGCAGGGATAAGGCTGTCCATTTGTGTAGAGATAGAGGTGGATTTATCATTGCGGTTGATAGTCATAGACTGCCGTTGTTGCAGAACCTTTCCAAACCGCTCGGAAAGCGTCTTAGCTGTTTCTCCTACCACTTGCCCGGAGAACACGTTGCCCACAGTGTTCTGTATCACCTTACTCTCTTTGTCGCCATAATCACGGGTAAGTTGTGAGAAGTCCTGAAAGCCCAAACATACGGCAACCTTATTGCTTCGTGCAGTAGCTATGAGGTTGTCAAGCCCACGAAAGTAGATAGTCGGTAACTCGTCGATGATCACTGAGGATTTGAGTTGCTTTTTCTTGTTGATGAGCTTTACGATACGGCTGTTGTACAGACCAAGTGCAGCCGAATAGATATTCTGGCGGTCGGGATTGTTCCCCACAACAAGGACTTTCGGCTCATTAGGGTTATTGATATCAAGCGAGAAATCATCACCCGTCATCACCCAATAAAGAGCAGGGCTTATCATACGAGATAGCGGTATCTTGGCACTGGCTATCTGTCCCTGCAGCTGGTCCTGTGCTCCACCTTCCCAAGCGTCCATGAAAGGAGAAAGGTAGTTGGCAAGCTCATCGTAGGAAGTGAGTATCGGGAATATCTGTGCATAGGGGCGGTTAAGAAACTCAATGGCATGAGGGAAAGTACAATACTTCCCGCTCTCATATATCTTCAGGAACCAAATGATGGCCGCCAAAAGGATAATAGGCGACTCCACAAAGAAGTCTCCTTGTTTCTGTATCCACGAGCGGTTGAGGTTGAGCATGATGGTGTAGGCACTCTCGTAGGCATCTGAGATGTCTGTCATAAAGGCAGGATTGATTGGGTTGCAACGATGGCTTCTTCGTGGGTCGTCGAAGTTAATCACAAAGAACTGCGGCTTTACTTGGTAGGCATCAAGGTGGTTGAGCAAATGGTTGTAGGCAATTTCCGAAAGGTCGGGAAACTTATAGTCGTAAATATACATCGCAAAACCTTTCTCTATCTGCTGCTTGATGTAGTTGTTCACAATGGCGTAGGACTTACCCGAACCGGGAGTGCCGAGCACCATTGAGGCACGGAAGGGATTGACTACGTTAATCCAGCCATTGTTCCACTTCTTTTTATAGTAGAAGCGTGTAGGCAGATTGACGGAGTATTCGTTCTCCATCAACCGAGTTTCCTGCATAAAACTCTCATTCTCTGTGTTGAACACATCGTCCATCAAGTTGTTTTTGAGCAGTCGGCTCATCCATACGCCACCCATCAGCAGACAGATATAGCCAACGGATAGCATAAATATATAGAGGGAAGCCGCCCCGATTTTGCCGATGGGTAATACCAGCAGCCACCAATTGAGAAAGTAAAAGACAAAGCCTGAGAAAAGCACCGTCCAAATCTTTGGCCACGTGATTTTCTCTTCCTTCACGCCTTTCGTCCCAAGACAGGACAAGGCAAGGAATACCACGCAAAAGAGTTTTGTCCAAAGGATAGACGAAAATAACCCTGTGGTACGCTGGAAATTCATCAGTATCTTATCAATGATTCCAAGCGTAAACCCCCAGACATGAAATGCCTCGTAACAGAACCAATAACAGTTAACGAGGAGGAATATCACTGATATGCCCCTCATAAAGTCCATGACTTTACCTAATGCCCTTAAATCATCTTCCTGTGCCATAATGCTATTTTTTGTAGCCTTCCCCAACTCCTCCGAAGGGAGGGGAGATAGAAATACTCGTTTATTTAATGTTTTCTTCGTTTAAGTTTTATCTTACTTTGTCTGCGGAGTTTGCGTTGCCATACCGCTTCCTTCCAATCATCGTTGCCCGTAGGTAGGAAAGAACCATCTGCCATATCCTCGATAAGTTCATCGATAAGGTTATCCCCTTCTTCTGCATTGGATTGTAAAGGCTGGACAGTTGCTGATTGTTCCAAACAGACAGACGGATTGCCATACAGCGTTTCGTCCAAGAATGGGTTATTAGCAGGATTAGAGAAATAGCCATTGAATACATTGGCGGTATATCCCTTACCTAATCGAGAACCATTGAGCGCAATGCCCACTTCGTCATCAATGAATGTGATGCCATAGATACGTCCATTGGAATTCTTTCGAATTACCACACGCAAGCCTTGTTCCTCCAGTCTTTGCCGAAGTTCTTCCTCTGTCTTTGGAGAGGTACGCATTGTTTGTAACACCCTGTACCTTATGATTGATATCAATGGCTTGATAGCTTGTTTGGACTTCTGCATCCTATTCTGTACGGCAGTATAGCCCATACCACGACCAATGCCCGAGGCATGGATGGGTGTGCTTGCCTTGCCCCCCTTGTCATCAGTCGGAACATAAACCAGTCCGTCATACTTCTTTCCCCGAAACTCCGTCTTCACTTCTTCCACTGCAAGATTGTATGCGGAAAGAATGGCATTCAATTCACCCAAGGAACAGAAGCGATAATGCTTCAGAACCGTGCGGACAACACTTGCCACCTGTTCCTTGATGTTTCCTCTGGTGATGTCAATCTTGGGCGTTTCTTCCACCGCTTTGTCAGCAATCTTTGAACTTGGGATAAGATCGTATTTCCTTTCCAAGGTATCAGTAATCTGCTTGCTCCTTCGCTTTTCAAACTTGTCGTTGATTTTCTTTCCTTCACCATCTATCCGAAGCGACACAATGTGTATATGCTCACGGGCGATGTCGTTGTGCTTGAAGACGATATAGGGTTGGTTACCATAGCCGAGTACCTCCATATACTCCTTGGCTATCTGTGTGAGTTGCTCATCGGATAGTTTCTCGTCCGGGTGCGGATTGAGCGAACAGTGGAACACCGTTTTCTTGGTACGGCAGTTCTTCGGTATCAATGCCTCCATATCAGCAAGCACGTCCTCCATCGTATAACGTCCTTCCTTGCTCTGATACAATTCAGCGGCAAGAAGAATATTCGCTTCTCCTTTTTCCACCTTTTTGAAATTGTAGCCGAGTGCTCCTCCGAGGTTCTCCGTTGCTGAAATTTTTGCTATCATTTTTCTTACTAAATTCTCAATACTTCTTCTTTCTATAATCAATGGTTAGATTGATAGCCTGCTCCTGCAGGGTGATAATTTGAGCCGATAAATGCTCTAACTTTTCAAGCAGGATCTGTGCAGTCTTCACGCTGTGATAGCTGTTGATGGCACGCACGGTCTGGTTATAGAGTACACCAATCTTATGGATTTGCACCGTCAGTTCAGAGAGCTTTCTGTAGTATTGCACGGCGGATTTATCCACCGTGATGACCTTAAAACTCTCCCCAAGAATACGACCACGCACGAAATCCGACTTGGTTTCCGCTCCCGATTTATGGAACAAATCAATCGCCCTTTGCTGGTCTTTCGGGTTGGGAAGACGAGTGTCCCATCTGTCCCATCGTTCTATCTTTTCGTTCATTGTTTTTATCCTTATCTAATTACGACTTTGGAGTAATTCTCTCCCCTTCGGGGCAAGGATCTTTGTCGGCAAAAACGGAGTTTGTCGGACAAAGACACACCTTGCCAATATCAAGAGTTGATACGATTGAAGTATCCACCCTTGTGGGGTGTCTGTTTCGGGACGTTACCTCCATGTATTATTCTCGCCTGCAAAGTTACGGCAGATTTTTAAATATCTCATTATCAGAGATATTCACTCTTTTTCCTTACATTTCCCTGTACTTCACAGGTAGTTGAAACTTAGGATAAAACCTTGTTATTTTGCAAGCAAATTCAGTTGAAAGACAGCTTAAAATCCGTATGGGTGAAGAGTCAAAAAAGATGGTTTCAATCTCAAAAAGATTCAATCAATAATGGTTTGAACGACGGATGATTTTATGTCTTTGGGCTGAGTCAAAATTAAGCTGGGTCAAAACCAGACTTTTAGGTCGAGTCAAAAATATGGTTTCAACAACAAATATGACATGACTTGTCAGTCAAGACATACATCAACTTATAACATAAGTAACAACCGACAATGAATATGGAAAAGAAAAAAACAATCCCATCTATCTGGGTTTCGCCTCACAGAAAGGCGGAGTTGGCAAAAGCAGCCTTGCCGAAGTGCTGGCTTCCATACTATATTACGAAAAGAACATCTCTCTTGCCGTCGTGGACTGTGACGGTACGCAGGAATCTTTCTACAAACTCCGCGAACGCGACAGAGACCTGATCGAGTCCTCACCCGAACTGGGCAAGGAACTTCATGAACGCCTGTCGCGCTACGGCAAGAAATCGTATCATATCATCAGAAGCAAACCAGAAAGAGCCGTTTCCGATGTCATGAAATACTTTCGTAAAATGAAGACGGCGCCGCAACTGATTATCTTTGACTTTCCTGGTCATGCCCTTACCAGTGCCATGATGGATTTGTCCATTACGATGGACTACATCATCTCACCTATAGAAGCTGACCCACAGTCGCTGGCTTCGAGTTTTGCATACGCCAAGACAATCAGGGACTTGGGTGTCGGGTTTGAAGGCTCACGCATTCAGGACTTCTTCCTGCTTTGGAACAAAATCAACCGCAGTGCCAGTACCATGGTCATCGACCTGTTTAGTCAGAATGCTGAGGAACAGGGACTGCCGATTTTCGATACCCGTATCTACAACTCCGTCCGATTCAGCAGGGAATTAGCACAAGGGGGTGTCAAAGGTGTATTCCGCTGCTCCTACCTGCCCCCTGCACCTGCTCTCCGTCCTCAGACTGGAGTGGATGAGTGGGTAATGGAAGTCATGGAGAAACTCAACCTGAAAACTGAGAACGGCGTATGAAATCACTGAAAGAGCAACGTGAAAAGCTGCTTCAAGCGAAATTGGAGGAGATGGCAGATATTGGTGTCAAGAAGCGCACAGAGGAGAACACACCAGACTTTGACGACCCCATTGATTTAGATGATGATTCAGACTCTGTGGAAGAAGATGCAAGTGCCTCTCTTTCTAAGATTGACGAACAGGAGGAAATACCGGAAGAAACTTCGTTTAATGGCAACAATGCCAAAACAGCGCAGCCCTCGAAAAGAAAGAGAAATGCCAGAGCGAAGGATTCTTCCCCAGCAATGGACTTTCCTGAATACGAACAGCGATTTCTGACGGGTGTCCGCAATGGCGCAATAAGTCGGGCTTCAGTATCCATACTGAGATACTCCAGATACTGCGTGATGTGCTGAACGACATCAGATCGGAGGCTTCCATCACGGGGTATATTGAGAATATCCTTCTTGATCATTTGAAAACGTATCAGGATTTGTTGAACCATACCGCCTCACAACGCAGGCGCGATAAAACCATAGACTTATGATAATCAATTTATTGTTAGGCGTATTGCTTTTGCTGGGTATAGCGTGGATAGCTCTCGGCATCGCATACTTTTGGAGGTTATTTCAAGATTTGGCAGCCCAATCAGGGAAGAATACACCAAAGCAGAAAGGAAACGGGCACGGCACAAGTCTCAATACATCCGTTTCCCAAGAGCAGATTGACAATGCACGTCACGTTTTGGTGGGCGGGAGTAAACCTTTCGTTTCCCCATCTATCCCCAAAGTTCCCGCTGTTTCCTCCTCTGAAAATCCTGATGAAAAACCTGATACTTTTGCAGAGAAAAACTCACCTGTACCCGAAGAAACAAAAGAAGCGGAAGGTACAGAAGAGGACAATGAAATGCAAGTTGACTACACAATGGACGAATCTGACGAAGACGCTATTATCCGTGAGGAACTGCAAATCGCCGATGCAGTGATACCCGAAGTTTCGCCGTCCGCTATTCTTGCACGGGAAGTAGTCCGTATTACCAGCTGGCACAGGAATGACGACACGCTTGATGAGGAAAACGAAGCGGAAGTGCAGGATACGCTACAAAGCATACAGGGCACACAGCTTATGGACTATATCAAAGAGGCAACGCTCAAGCAGGAGAAAGGCCATCAAAAACTCCTTGCTGCCATCCGTAAAGCAGAAGAAGCAGAAATGACGAACGAAGAAACAATATCTCCCGAGTCTGATTCTGCACAAGAGAATAGCGATGCATCGGAAGAAGCCGACCGTCCACTGTCATACTATCTGTAAGACTATTGTTTTTGTTCATATTGCACGGTGCTCGAGGGGTGGCTCAAAAGTAAAACAATCAACCAATATCAGTCATACAATAAAACCGAGCCACCCCTTACCACCTCTATCCAAAAGAAAATAATTCATTTAACAACATAAAATAAAAAGAACAATGAACAACAAAAAGAAAATCACAATGCTGTTCCTGCTGACGGCTACTGCCATAGGAGCATACGCACAAGGCAATGGTATTGCCGGTATCAATGAAGCTACAAAAATGGTAACCTCCTACTTCGATCCCGGCACGAAACTCATTTATGCCGTAGGGGCGGTAGTGGGGTTGATTGGAGGCATTAAAGTGTATAACAAGTTCTCAAGTGGTGACCCCGATACGAGCAAGACCGCAGCCTCTTGGTTCGGTGCGTGTATCTTCCTTATCGTGGCTGCCACAATCCTAAGAAGTTTTTTCCTGTAAGACGATGGCAGCATTTGAAATTAACAAGGGTGTAGGCCGGACGGTAGAGTTCAAGGGCTTAAAGGCGCAGTACCTCTTCCTCTTTGCAGGAGGCCTGCTGGCTGTCTTTATTCTTGTGGTCATTCTCTATCTCTGTGGAGTCAGCCAAATTACCTGTCTTGTCATAGGTGTAGTGGGTGCCAGCCTTGTGGTATGGCAAACGTTCACCATGAATAGAAAGTACGGGCAATATGGGCTGATGAAAAAAGGAGCAGTGCGTATGCACCCACGCTACCTTGTGAACCGCCGTACGGTCTGCCACCTTATCTGTAACCTTCAACCAATGAAAGCGAAGAAATGAGACGTACTGTTGAGGTCTTTGACCGAAAAACAATAGCAAGATAACGACCCTTGAATCAAAGTTCCCGCTACTCTTTTTTGAGAATTATTTTTTTAATTCATCTACTTCATAACGAAATACCACCCATACAGCCATAACAATGACAAACATCCATATTAAGCCATAGCTACTAACAACCTCCGAATCCCATCCGTGCACGTCTCTTGACCGAAAAGACAAATCAACAAGAGCAGTAAGCACTATATAGAGTGCGGCAAGTATCCAATTCTTTTTTTATTCACCTTCTTAAGTTTCATCCATACGAAAGAAATGACCAAAGAAAAGAGTGCTAAGCCAAAATACCAAATAACAGAATCTTCTGTATCTATAAAAAATAACCATCATTAGAATAATGATTAGTTATGGCAATAAAAGCCAGATTTAGGAGTGAGAGAATAAATCCCTCCATTGCGAAATCAATTAGGTTGCGTCTCATATTTTAAATAATTATTTTGTAAAACTTAATTCATAATTCTTTGTAATTAAATATTGATTACATTGTTTTATTCCTAACTAACCACCATTTAAACCTTTTCGATGCATTATTGATGTTAATAACACATAATGTTAACTCATCAGCTATATCTTTTTGATATTCAAGTATTTTTGTTATTGTCATATCAGAAAAATCTATTGTAGGTTTCTTGTATTGATCATTGAATTCATCTGTTCCTGTTATAAATTGCTGAAATTCAGAATGTAATAACTTTAAGTTAGAAGATTCGATAGAGAAGTACCTTGTACTATAATCCTCTATTGTTTTTATCCTCAATGATATTATTTTTACTCTATCTTTTATTGTTTTAGAATTTAATTTAGAACTTTGTATATCTGCAAATAATATGCGATATTCATTCCTTAAATCTTTAATTTCGTTGATAAAATAATCTTTTAAATAACGATTCTTAGTTAAATTCCTTTGAACAACAATAGCTATCCACACTGTAACTATTAACCCTACAAACTGAAGGATATCTGAAACAGTTATTTTCCAGAAGATAAATGAATCCATTGTTTTTGCGTAAGTTTGTTATTCATAAAACGATACCATTCTGGGTGCTCAATGGTTATCTTTGGGGCTTTTCCTCCTTTACGGCGTTTTTCCCATTCTTCATAAGTGTCATTAAGCATTTCTATCCATTCAGGTTCTTCCTCAGACTTTACTTTAAGTATATTTTCTACAAGTTCTTTCCCAAAATCATATACTAAGTTCCCAAAAGCTTCATCTAAGAAAGAAGATGCATAACCATCAGGTCCATCTAAATCTATAATAAGAGTTTTTTTCTCATTATATGCTTGATAGAATTTGTAATTTAAAATGCTATGGTAAAAGTCTTCTCCTGAATCATCGCCCTGATCACAATAGCGTGGACCTGGACTCTGAGAATAAGACATAATTTTGAAAATTAATTCATTCTTTGTTTCCATTGTAATATTGCTTTGTTTGTTAATTCCCAATAGTAAAAAGTTCCTCTAAGTTTTGTTGCCAAAACTTTTGAAGTAGATGGCTCATCAAAGTTTAGGAAAACATTATTTGTTATTACTTTGAGATTCTCTATATATTTCTTTGTATTTGCTTCTTTTATTTTTGGTAAACCCTTATTCCTATTTTTATCAAATGTAGATGATTGATATTTTTTGTCAAACACACCTTCCAATACTTGCATACTATCGGCAAAAATATCACGTGGAATCTGTAAGAACTTCTTTTTCAATGTACCTAAGATACCCGAACCAATATCAGTCATCGTAAAGATGACCTTATCTTCCGAATAATATGTAGACATAAGCCAATTCTTATGACGTCTTTTTTGATTAGCATGTTCTATAGAATTTGCACACATTTCTTGAATAATTCCATACACGGGTCTATATGATTCCTCTGAGCCTGTTAGATGATTAACTGCATTTCGTACCTCTTTACCAATACGGAGGTTACTTGTTTTATCAAATCCTTTTTCTATCATAAGATTTCGAGTGTCTCTTTTGGGCTTCTTCCCTTGTATTATGCTAACATGATCTAAAAAACCTGAGTCGTAAAATAATTGTTTACACTCATCTTTGTTCGGGACATTCCCATAAACGAGACAATTACTTTTAGAAAGAGTGTTTATTGCAGATAACAACAATCCTATTGCACCAACATCTAAATAACGAATCTCTGACATATCTAAGATAATTCTGTACTTCCCATATCGTTGAGAAAAATCTGTAATTTCGTTAATAGAACGGATTACATAATCAGTATTATCTAATAGTCGAAAATCGCCTGACAAAGACATTTTATATTTTTCATATGGGTTTGGTAGGTAAGATGGTTTATGTTTATAGTACTTAGGCTGTTTGCTTTTCTTTAAATTATTCCTTCTAATATTGATTTTCTTCTTAATAGCACACGACCGCCGTATCTTCCGCATTATGGAAGATTGCTTTGTACGTATATATTGCAAATTATTCATTAGAAAATACAGATAGGAATTCTAAGCGCAAAGTTAAGAAAAATAATGCATAATACAAAATAGGCATCAATGATTTACTTTATTAAAATTGAGCTATAAAGAAAGTTTAAATATGCACTAACTAATTTTAAAATTCCATACTAAGATTCTTGAAATTGTCTTATAGGACAATTCAAATTCTCTTATAAGACAATTTTAATTCTCTTATAGGACAATTTTTGTTATCTAATAACTATTGATAATCAGGTAGTTACAGAGGTGGATTTTTTGACTATGAAAAGCCATAAAAAGATGTGCAGAAGTAAAATATTCTGCACATCTAAATGGGTTACTAAACCAACGATTTTAGCTACTTAAGGATGAAAATTTTCATCTATATCTGGACCAGAATGTTCTTCTGGCTTAGGCTTCTTTCCATCTGTAGCATTCACGATGTCCTCCTGTGGCGTAAAATCAAGAAGACGAGCATCAAGGGTATCGCGCATGGTTGTACTCTTCGTAAATTGCACATTAACCTGCTTGATAAGTTGTGCGCCTTTCTTCTTTGCTTCGGCTGCAGTCGGAGCACCTTGCGATTTCATTGTGAGGCGGAACGAACCTAAATCACCAAGGCGGACTGTATTACCATTTTCTAATGCCTCCATAACCTCGTATTGCAAAGCATCTAAAACGGCTTTAACGTCGGCACTTGAAACGGTCGAACGTTTTTCCACACGCTTTACTATCTGCGCAAGCGACATCGGTGTGGTTGGTGCCATTTGCGGATAATACTTAATCTCGTTTTTCTTCAGCGGATTTTTCTTCGCTTGAATTACATATTTTATCATATCCTATAAATTTAAGGAGGTTAGTAATGAGCGCAAAGGTAATGATTTTTCTTTATAATCAGCAAAAGACAAAATAATATTTTCTAACATTTCTTGAAAAATATTTTCTGAAAGAATTGCTTTTATGGAGGCGGAGCGTGCAGAAACAGCTGCTTCTACGGCAAAGATAGAAAACTCCATGCATCGCTATGAGGAGAATAATCGCCTCTTGAACTCCTTTTACGCTTCCGATCCACACGAGCAGGAGCGTGAAGCCTTGCGCTTGGAGATAGATAACCTTAAAAAAGAACTCTCTGCCAAAGACAGCAGGGAGGACAATGAAGAGAAACGGCAGCTTGCCTTGATGGAAAAGAGCTATCAAATGGCAGCGAAGTATCTCCCTAAAGCATCAACTCCACCTACTTTCAATAATGGTCTGACGGCTGGAAAGGAGAAGACGGAAGAGACAGCAGGTGGATCTGAAGTCGCTAAGGGCAAGACCATGCAGAACGAAAAGCCTGCAATGGAAGTTCTGCCGGAGCGTAGGCAGATAGTTTCTTCACTTGACCAGCCTATGAGCGATGTGTACTTTATGGAGGAATACAGCAAGAAGGCTCGTAATATGGGCTTTCATTCGCCCACAAGTACGGCTGTACCTACAGTGCGCAATACGCTGAAAGTAGTAGTGGACAGGACTACTGTTCTTAAAGAGGGTGACAATGTGGTCCTTCGTTTGCTGGAAACTGCTAAGGTACAGGGACTGCACATTCCACGGCAGAGCCGACTCATAGCCGTCGCTAAGATTGAGGGCAACCGTATGCACCTGCTTATCAAAAGTATTGAGGTGGACAGTCATATCATAGCCGTCAAACTCTCGGCATACGACACAGACGGACAGGAGGGTGTGTATATACCTGGTTCGGAGGATATCAATGCGCTTAAGGAAGTCGGGGCGAACATCGGTGGTTCAATGGGCACATCCTTTACCTTCGCTTCCTCTGCCAAAGACCAGATTATCTCCGAGGCTGCCCGTGGGGTGATGCAGGGTGCAAGTCAGCTGCTTCAGAAGAAACTTCGCACCATCAAGGTAACGCTCAAGGGTGGCTACCGCCTTTTCTTGGTTCAGTCCAAATGAAACAATCGAAAATGATAAGTAAAAATAACATCAAATAAAAAAGGAACAATGAAGAAAATTATTTTATCAATGGCTATGCTTGCCATGGTGGGAGCAACTGCCACAGCACAGGAAAACAATGATGGTCTGACACCGAGCCGTCCGCTTACTTCGGGCGAACTCTTTCAAGGTATGAGCCGTGCCATACCAACGGGGCGTGTCGTACTGCCGTATGGTCTTGACGTTACCTTTGACAAGACCGTGCATCTTATCTTCCCTTCTGCCATTCGTTATGTAGACTTAGGTTCACAGAATATCATCGCAGGGAAGGCGGAGGATGCAGAGAACGTACTACGTGTAAAGGCTTCGGTGAAGGACTTTGAAACGGAGACCAATATGAGTGTCATCTGTGAGGACGGCTCTTTCTATGCTTTCAATGTAAAGTATGCCGATGAGCCAGAGAAGTTAAGTATCGAGATGAAAGACTTTCTCTCCACGACGGAAGGTAGACTGCCGAGCAATCGCTCTGACATTTACTTTAAGGAACTTGGCAACGAGTTGCCCGTATTAGTAAAACTGATGATGCAGACTATCTATCAGAACGACAGACGCTGCATTAAACATATCGGTGCACAGCAGTTCGGTATGAAGTTCCTGCTTCGTGGATTGTATGCCCATAATGGCTTGCTGTATTTCCACACTCGTATGGAAAACGGTACAAACATGCCGTACTCTGTGGATTTTATCACCTTTAAGGTTGTAGATAAGAAGATGGCAAAGCGCACCGCCATACAAGAACATGTATTGCAGCCACTTCGTGCCTATCATCAGGTGATGCAGGTGCGTGGCATGGGTAGTGAACATACTGTGTTTGCACTCGAACAGTTTTCTCTTGCAGAAGATAAGCAGCTTGAAGTGACACTCTATGAGAGAAATGGCGGTCGTACACTGACCTTTTATGTAACGGCAGAAGACCTGCAGATAGCAAAGAAGATTGATAACCTCAAACTGAAATGGTAATGAAGAAGAGCAATATCATTCTGACAGTATGCGTTGCGGTGGCCATGACTTTCAGTCTGCCATCGCAGGCACAGCGACTGATACCCAAGCAAAGGGGCGTAGAGGTCGTAGGAAGTGTTCCGCTTATCAAAGGAGAAAAGTTCCTTGCTGCTGACAATTTCGGCATGGGAGCATCACTCACCCGCTATCTGGGTCGTGAGAACTATACCTTTGTTATGGCAGAGTATGAACAGCAGAATATGCCATACAGAAGCTATAACGTAAAACTCAAGGATGCACTCTTACAGGTGGGCTATATGCACCCTATTCTCTCCGACAGAGGTAAGAACGTATTTCTTTATGGTGGCATATCCGCCTTGGGTGGCTATGAGCAACTGAACGAGGACAAGAAGCTGCTGCCCGACGGGGCGATGCTGCTCGACCGCTCCCGCTTTGTCTATGGTGGTGCCGTGCATGGCTCGGTGGAAGTGTTTCTGACGGACAGGGTTCTCTTTCTTGTAAAGGCGCAGGGACGTTTCCTCTTTGGAACGGACGTGCATCGTTTTCGTCCGGCTGTTTCTGCAGGACTAAGGTTTAACTTTTAAGTAGAAGAAAAGATGAAAAAGATATTGAATACGATTTGGGTAATGGGTGTGCTGACCCTTGCCGTGTTTTGCCTATCTGCTTGTGATAGGGATTTGGATGTTCAGCAGTCTTATCCGTTTATGGTGGAGACAATGCCGGTTCAGAAGGACATCATAAGAGGACAGACAGTAGAGATACGCTGCACACTGAAGCGAGGCGGTGAGTTTGCTGACACTCGCTATACGATACGTTATTTCCAGTCTGACGGCAAGGGCTTGCTAAGAAATGATAACGGCACGGTTTTCAAGCCTAACGACCGCTATCCGCTCACAAAGGATGTGTTCCGCTTATACTACACCTCGCTCTCAGCCGACCGCCAGACGATTGATGTATATGTGGAGGATAGTTTCGGTAAGGTTCAGCAGCTGACCTTTAGTTTTAACAACGAGCGGGAAGAGGGCAAGGATAAGCCTGCATCTTCTCGCCACTAAGAACAAAATTGATGCGAACGATAAATTCTTTCATTTTACTTTGTGTATTCTGCCTGTTCTGTCAGCCGACCCTTGCTCAGCACAGGATTCGGCTGGCAGACTTGCCACCTTTTGAGCGTGCAGTAGTTGTAGTAAAATACTTTGAGGGCATGCACGGCTGGAAGAATTATCCCTATGTTGGATATGGGCATCAGCTGCAACAAGGAGAACGTTTCACTGCGGATATGACAGAACGGCAGGCGGACTCCCTGCTCCGTGCCGACCTTTGGAAATGTTTTGAACACTTCAAGGGGTATGGCAAGGATGCCCTGCTGCTCAGCCTCCTTGCCTATAATGTGGGTGTAGGGCGATTGCTTGGATATGGTAAGCACCCCAAGAGTAGGCTGCTACGAAAAATAGAAGCAGGAGATAGAAACTTTTATCGAGAGTATGTTTCGTTCTGCCGATATAAGGGAAAAGTTTTGAATGGATTAGTTAAACGCAGACAGGTGGAATATGCTCTGTTTTATTTACCTTGATTATCAAAGACGCCTCTTGCGACATTTTATGCTTCGCAAGAGGCGTTTTCCTGCTGGTTTATTCGACTTTCTCACTATGAATGAGTAACTTTGCGGAAATGAAAACAACATAGAATTATATATCGCAATAGTAACTCAAGTGAAAATCTATAAAATTAGTGACATATTAGATAGTATCGAACCGGTACAGCATTATATCGGCATTTTTGAAGAGACACCAGACCCAGATATTGAATGGCCGCACAGACACAATTTTTATTCAATCGTTTGGTTTACTCAAGGAAAAGGACTTAATGTTATTGATTTTGAAGAATACGAAATTTGCCCTCACGTGAATTCAACAAGCAAGTGCAAATTTACTTAATTAGTTCGTAAAAGCAGTCCTGTGGTGTTTTAAAATCTAATTTCTTTCTTGGCCTCATGTTAATTTTCTTTGAATACTTAGTTATTTGTTGCTGGCTGATATGCTCAAAGGTTTCTTTTTTTGGCACGTATTGCCTAATTAGTCCGTTAGCATTTTCTATAGCGCCTTTCTGCCATGAAGCGTATGGGTCAGCAAAATATATGGTAACACCAAGGCTTTTGGCTATCATTTCATGACAAGCGAATTCTGTACCATTGTCAGTTGTAATAGACTTGATATGGTCTTTGAAAGGAGATAGTAAGTGTATTACAGTTCGTGCCAGTTCTTTGGCATTTTTCCCCTTCTTTAGTTTTCTCATAACAACATGTTTGTACTACGCTCTATCAGTGT
>NZ_JH114144.1:16759-76485 GCF_000224595.1 Prevotella sp. C561
CATCCTTGGCCAATACACCAGATATTTGTTCTGGAGACCATTGCTCAGTAATAAGAAGGCGCTTCGCCTCTTCCATGACATCCTTGTCGACTGAACGATTGCCTGGCTTTCTGCGCCTTGTTTGTACTGCATTTGCTTGGGCAGTTTCCCAATTATAGTGTCTTCGGACTCCGCTATTACGTCTTATTTCACGAGACACTGTACTTGCACTTACATTTATCGCCTTGGCAATATCTTTTTGTTTCGTTCTATTTTGGAGTAGCACAGAAATTGTGTACCTTTGCTCCGAGGTTAATTGTTTGTACATTGCAATGCAAAATTAATTAATCTTTGGGAGACAGAGGTCTCCCTTTCTTATTTTTATGCATTGCTTGTTGATTTTCTTCTCATGGGGGCTTCTCGCCCCCAAACCCCTCGGTGTTTTCAGGTATAGATTATTAAGCTACACCAGCACTTGGGATTGCAGTTCTATGTTGAACTTGCGTCAGCGAATTTTTACCACAAATCCTCGACAAATTCATAACTGGGAATATTCTGCAGAGACACAAGGTTATTTCATCTTGATGGAAACTTCTTTTGCTCAACAGTATAATATTGATTTTTCTACTCCCTATCAGGATATTGACAAAGAGGAAATCTCTTTTGTGGAGACTGTTTTGAAGAAAATGCTTGTGGAAGAGGATAAGCAAAAGCAAGAGATAGCCATTTCCTATTTTATTTCTTTGCTTAAGAAAGGGAGAACTATTTATAGGAGTCAGGACACCTTGATTTTTAAGTACAAAAAACTACTTATGGAAAATATCCATACGAATCTACCCATAACAGCCTATGCCGAACGATTGAAAACAACTCCTGAGACACTCAGTGAATTATGCAAAGTGCAAACGGGGCTTTCAGCTAAGCAGTTGCAGTTGGATATGAAAATAACCGAAGCCAAAAGATTATTGTTATACACCACTCTGAACATCAATGAAATCGCTTTTAAATTAGGATTTGAAGACAACTCTTATTTTGCAAAAATATTCCGACAGAAAACATCTTTCTCACCGACTGCTTTCCAAAAGAAATATCTAAAAAAGTCTTAAAAGCACCCAAATAAAGGAGAAAAATCCTATCCGAATGCATTCTTGCCGAATTATCTTTGCTCCAAAAAGATGAAACCGATAATTGGTATTTTGTCTTTATTTATTTCAGTATGTGCAACAGCACAAATAAAAGAAAGAAATATGGAGTCAGAACGTTTTAATAGAGGCTGGGAAAAGCTTAAAGAAATTGATGATGAGGCTGGCAAGAAAGTAATTGAAAGTCTCAAAGAGATTTCTCCCGATTTGGGAAGATTCATTATAGAGTATTCGTTTGGAGATATTTATTCTCGTGACGGATTGGATTTGAAATCGAAAGAAATTGCGGTAGTCGCTGCACTTACAGCCTTGGGCAATGCCCGACCGCAACTGAAGGTTCATCTCAACGGAGCGCTCAATACAGGAAACTCTGTCGATGAGCTGAAAGAGGTTGTTTTACAAATGTCTGTTTATGCCGGATTCCCTTCAGCCATCAACGGGATGAATGCATTAAAAGAAGTCTTGCAGGAACGAAAACAGCATGGTGTTTCTGACAATGAGGGTTTTGAAGAAAGAAAAAACGCCCAAGACCGATTGCAGTTAGGAAAACAGCAATTGTCAGCGATAGCTCCAGGAATGGTGGAGCAACTGCAAAGCACTTACGATGGTTTTGCTCCTGAATTGACACAGTTCATACTCGAATACGGATATGGAGATATTTTCTCAAGAGAAAATTTGGATAGAAAATATCGTCAAATAGCCACCATTGCAGCGTTAACAGCCTTGGGCAATGCCCTACCTCAGTTGAAGTTTCATATCAGAGCAGGCTTGAATGTCGGACTTTCCGAAGAAAGCATCAAGGAAATTATGCTTTTGATGACTGTTTATTCGGGTTTCCCATCCGCCATCAACGGGATGAATGCATTAAAAGAAGTACTTGGCGAAGGTAAATGACCTGTTTCCGCATGGCATGCATATAGCAGAGAGTGCCATTAGAATATGATTCACAGATTTTCCATTCCGAATCTGGCAATTTCATCGATAATCAGCAGCACTTTCTCGCCCAATGGTGTAAGTGAATACTCCACACGTGGAGGCACTTCCGGGTATTGTTTCTTGGCAATCAATCCCTTTTCGCAGAGGAATTTCAATTCGTTTATGAGCATCTTCTCGCCACTAAAAATATAATGGATGCGAACGATAAATTCTTTCATTTTACTTTGTGTATTCTGCCTGTTCTGTCAGCCGACCTTTGCCCAGCGCAGGGTGCGGCTGGCAGACTTGCCACCTTTTGAGCGTGCGGTAGTTGTTGTGAAATATTTTGAGGGACTGCACGGCTGGAAGAATTATCCGTATGTTGGATATGGGCATCAGCTGCAACGGGGAGAGCATTTCACTGCAGATATGACGGAACGGCAGGCAGACTCCCTGCTCCGTGCCGACCTTTGGAAATGTTTTGAACACTTCAAAGGATATGGTAAGGATGCCCTACTACTCACATTGCTTGCCTACAATGTGGGTGTGGGGCGATTACTCGGTTGTGGTAAGCACCCTAAGAGTAGACTACTGCGAAAGATAGAAACTGGAGATAGGAACTTTTATCGGGAGTATGTTTCGTTTTGCCGATACAAGGGAAAAGTTTTGGGTGGGTTGGTCAAACGGCGAAAGGTTGAGTTTGCGTTGTTCTTTATCATCTGACTATATTAAACCAAGAATTATTCCTATGATGTTGTTTCTATTTTGCTGAAAAATTGTAACTTTGTATTACGATTAAATAGGATAAGCAATGAATAAAGAAACAAAAAAGGTACTCTTCGTCTTATTGAATGAGTACACAGATTGGGAAGGTGCTTTTCTCTCTACAGCCCTTCATGTTGGCGTAATACCAGGTAGTGAAATCAAGTACAGAGTGCATACAGTTGCTCCGACATTAGATGCAGTCTGTTCCATTGGTGGATTCAAAACGTTACCTGATTATTCTTTTGAGAATATGCCCAAAGACTATGCAGCCTTAGTCCTTATCGGTGGCAATCGATGGGATTCACCTGAAGCAGAACTTGTTGCGCCATTGGTACAAGAAGCATTGGATAAGGGTAAAATAGTAGGAGCGATATGCAACGGAGCATCGTTTCTGTGTGCTCATGGCTTCTTGAACAACGTAAAACATACGGGTAATGGTCTCGACCAACTTAAACAATGGGGTGGTGAAAGATACACGAACGAAACAAGATATGTGAACGCACAGGCTGTAAGTGATAAAAACATCGTTACAGCAAATATTACTGGTCACTTGGAGTTCACTCGTGAAATGCTCTTACTTCTGAAAGCCAATACCTCGGAAAAGATTGCAGCTTGGTATGACTTTTATAAGAATGGATTTGTAAAATAGTAGTCATACTACTAAATAAAATTGATGCGTGGAGTACATCGTCTCCACGCATCAATTTTATAGTTAGCAATCACACATACATCTTATTTTATGGATGCGGTTCTGGCTGAGGTCCTGGATAGGGATGTTCCTCACCAGACTTCTTGTCAGGTGCTGAAACACGTTCGTAGCTCACGCCAGTAAGTGTAAAATACTTCTTTGAAGGGGTGAGATGTACCACAGGTTTCGTAATATGAACCTTTGGGTTGAACTCCGTTTTTCCCTTCTCAACCAATTTACTCTGGAAAGAAGGTGTAAGTGTCCCGATGTCTCCGAAGTCTACAATGTCTCCGTTCTCAACGTGCTTCTTTGCTATCTCAGCTGCAAGTCTGAGAACAGCCTCGACTTCTGCACCTGTGAACGTTGTAGCGTGTGCCACTTCATCACAGAAACTACGATGATCAACTCTCTTTCGTCCTGTAGGATGAGCCTGCACAACGATTTTCCCTTTCAAATTTCCAACTGTTCCTTTACGCTCCTTTAGCGTATAAGCAATGGGTCTGTTCGCCATAGTCATTAGTGTTGCCCCCGATTGTTAAGCCTTTGGAGGCTGGGGCTTTATCCTCCTCAACTTGTTAATAGATTTATATCACAAAGGTAAGAAATTTCTTGATTATCTCCAAGAAAAGCACATATTTCTTTTGACACTTATCAACCCTTTTTCGCAAAGGGGTTCACCTAAATGAGTAAAACTATCTACCTATTATCAGAAAAGGGTCTACCTTTTTCGTCAAAAGGGTCTACCTTTTCAATTAAAAAGGTCTACCTTTTTTGCCGAAAAGGTAGACCCTTTTTGAAGAAACAGACAAACCTCTTCTGTAGATTTGGATATGGTTAATTAATAACCCTAATGAGAATATGCGGTATTTGGTTTTCACTTTGTCCGCCGATTTTCAATTCGTCCGTATAGTTATAGATGATGTTTTCAATCTCTGTCTTCATATCTCTGATAATTTAATGGTTCATACTTTATGCTGTCGCTTTCATTCTTCGGCTTATAAGACCTCGATTAGCGTTGACAAGGTTTACTATCTGCTCGTGGTATTCTGTGTTCTTGTTGCATACCCCACGACTTTGCACCACCTCCAAAGTTCTTAACGACACTTCAATGGTTTCTATTCGCTTGCCTTCAATGGTAGCCGAAAGGATAAGGGAGTCCTCCTTGAGGTAATAGGCGTTGGAAAATACGCAATGGTGCATTGATACACCTTCTTCCAAATGTTCTTGCACGCTCTCCAATACGTGGACTTGGATAGTGCCGTCCGTGAAACAGATACCGAAAAATTTGGATTTTAGTTCCTTGAAACGTTTTTCGTCTTCCATTGCCTTCTTTTGCTTCTGTCTTATCTCCACCTGTTCACGCTGTCTGAGAAGTTCCTCGTGGCTGCGGTCGTGTTCGCCTTTAAGGTCTGTGGGGCATAAATATTTTGGATTATGAATATCCTTACCTAATCTTCTAAGTGTATCTACATAATCACTCCAAAGGGAAATATCTGTAATATCATAACCCTTACGGACTGCAATCTTGTAGGACTGCCATAGTTCCTCAAAAGTTCTCTTGTTGCCAAGAAAGTAACGTAAGTGGTCTGTGTGACCTGCTTTTAACAATGTTTCCACACGGCTGTCTGTAAGCAATGCAGGAATAAGCTGGGTAGGCACGATGCCATAGAAATTATCCTTAAAACCATTTCTGCGAAGTATGTCTGTAACCTTGAACTTCGGATATATCGGTGAGTAGGCAATATGCTGATAGGCTTCATTATCGTTGCGTATTGCCATAGGACTATAATAGGAAAAGGTATCAACATAGTGTCCCAATACTCTCTGTATGGCAACCACAGTTTTTCGTCCCTGCATATTCCACCAATATTGCCCAATCTCAATTATGGAGGTCTGAGCTTCGTAACCTTTCTCCATACCCACAATAAGCAGGAACATACGTAATACTTGAAATTCTCCGCAAGTGGTAAGTAGGGTGAAATACTGCTTCTGCTGCAACTTGCGTTCGTTGGTTTCCTTGACCTGCAACTTTGCCCTGCAATGAGGGCAAGTGCAAGTTTCTCTATGTTTATTCATTACCCAACTATGCCCACAATCCATACAAGTGGTGCGACCTTTTGGCAAGCGGTAGGCGAAGTGGTCTATGCACTCACGAAATACCCACTTACTTTGTGTCTTAGTTATCGGGCGAAGATGCTTGCTTTGTTCCAAAACCTCCTTTTCAAATTTGTTTCTCGGTTTCATAGGCTTAAAAATCGAATAGTGATGGTTGTACTTGGGTTGCTACATTCTCGGTCTTTTTCACTCGTGCGTTACGGCTCTGTAACTTGGCAAGTTCCTCACGCTGATATTGCTTAATGGCTTCCTGCCTTGCTTCGGCTTTTTCTTCCTCTGTGAGTTCTACAATGTGATTAACGGCAACTTGGCAAGAAATAGCCTTACCCACCTCTATATCGTCCTCATCGTAGTAGTGAACAGCCATAGAGAAGATTTTTTCGAGCTAAGCTCTCAACAACTCGTCATCATCATCAAAGCCGTTGCAACCGCTTTTCTGCACCTCATTAAGAATGTAGGTGATGCACTCCTCGATATTCTTGTTCGGTTTCATCAAGTTAGGGGCAAACAAGGAGTCTGTCATAGCACGCTGATTGAGATACTCGGCTATTGTCCGTGTGAAATGTTCTGTTCCTTTCATTGTCGTATATGTTTTGATGTTGTTAATACTTGGGAATTTCTACTATTTGATTGATGCGCCCATATAGGTAGGCTCTTAGGCTTGTTCTGTCGGGTGCGTAATACCCTGTCCATTGTCCGTACTGATTGACAAGGTATTTCTTCAGTACATCAAAGAAGTCAAAGCGATAGCCTTGTAGTGGAACGGCTGTGCGGAAATAGGTGTTTGAGTTCACTGCTTCACATAGCCAGTTCTTTTCTTCACGGCTCATACACTTGCCACGATTGAGTTTCACACGCAGGAGATATACTTTGCTATTACAAAGGCTCTCCAAAGGGGGAACGTCCCATTGTACAAACTTAATTGCCAACACTTGCTCACTCTTTTCAGCCGTAGGGTTAATGCGGTAATGAGAGGAGGAGCTATATCCTTTTCTGTTCATCGAAGATGTTGTATTTATTTTTTGCTTATCCATAGCGACATTTTTTTTATGCGTCCAAAGATCGGAGTATGCTGATTCCTTTTTGTAGCAAAAAAAGAGGTAGCGGGGCAGGCTTGCACAAGGTTTTGGCGGAAAATACTACCCGTAGGTGTGGAGATTTTCCAGACAAACCAAGCGGCTTAGGACCTTGGGAAAGCCACAAGACCCGTACTACCTTTGCGAATAAAAAGGGAACAGCATCCGTCTCCTTGTCATCGCATATCGTGGAGCATAGGAAAAGAAGCAAAAGTGCAACAGCCGTAGTGGAAAATAGAAAAGGTGGCTATCTCGAAATGTGAGATAACCACCTAATGAAATAACATGAAAGGTATTACAGAGCCGTGCTTTTCAAAGCACGCATAGCAGGATGGCACAGAGTATCGCCAGCCAGAAGAGAATGCTCAGCAGCGTAAACGTCACTTTTAGAATTACCCTGACTATAAAGCGTAGTATCAGAAAACCTGCAATGACAGACACGATAGTTACGACTTGCGGCGTTACTATCTTCGAGATAAGCCAAATGGCACCGATAACGACGGAAAGCAGGATAGCGAGTTCGATGAAGCGTGTCCAAGAGAAGCGGCGGACTTGCTTGAGAGAAGTCGGCTGCTGCTTGTTCTTATCGGTTTTGTTCGATGCGTCTGCCTTGATGAAGGCAGGTGTGTGAACATCTTGATTCATGATGATTGTATTCATATCGGAGCTTTTAATAGTTCAAGAGCAATATCAAGATGCGCAGGCTACACAAAGACAAGTGTTTGCAAAACTCTTGTCGTGTGAAGTGGAGCGTTTATCTTGGCTCTTGACACTACAAAAGCTCCCGATGGTGCTACATCATGTCATGTTCTCACTATCGACGGTTGGCAGACCATTAACCTCGATGATCAGAACGATTGTCCCTGTCAGTTCGGTGTAGAGTTTCTCATACTCTGGACTTGCACCAAAGTCGTCCGTCAGTTCATACTTATCGAAAACGCTTTGCACAGCCTTATTCTTCAAAAGTATCGGTGTTAGTCTTTCAGGAAGAGGAGAAGGGAGTTCTTTCTCGAACTCATTCTCTAAGACAGATACAAGCGTGTCATACTTGGAAAAGTGCAAACCTTGGTATAAGACTTCACTTGCCATTGTCTCCGCCTCTGGGTGAGAAAAACCTTGTGCTATAGCATCGCAGTAAGAAGTTAGGGCTTCATCAGCTCTTGCCGTTATGAATGGTTTGTCACTCAGCATTTCGGAGAAATGCTCACTGAGATAATTCTCTAATTTCAATCGGAAGTAAGATAATTCTTTCTTTGTTTCCATAATCATCTATTATTTTAGGGTTGTACATTAATATATTATATGCCATGGCTGTATTAAACTTACTGAGCTTTCCAGCCAGTTCTTCCATGTCACGTTCAACTTTCTTATTTGTTATTCGTGCATAAATCTGAGTTATTCTGATATTTGTATGTCCAAGCATCTTTGATACAGACTCCATTGGTACCCCTTTGGATATAGACATAGTGGCGAAAGTATGCCTTGCCATGTGGAAGGTCAGATTCTTTTTTATGCCACAAAGGTCGGCAATTTCTTTCAAATATGAGTTGATACGCTGGTTGCTCAACATAGGAAAGACTTTCCCCCCTTTTCTATTGATGTCGTAGTACCTTCTTATAATGGCAAGTGGAATGTCCAGTAACATGACGTTTTCATCTACGCTTGTTTTGTATCTCTTGGTGATAAGCCATTGTCTGTCTTCTACGGTAACAATTTTATCGTAGGTAAGATTATATACGTCAATGTAGGCTAATCCCGTGAAGCAGGAAAAAATAAAAATATTCTTTACTAACTCCAGCCGTTCTATGTCAAAGAGCTTCTTCATAATACGGAGTACCTCTTCTTCTGTGAGGTAGCCACGATCTACCAATTCATAGCGCAGCTTGTGATTCGCAAATGGATCATGCATGATAAGTCCTCTGTTTCTCGCATAGTTCACGACCGTTTTCAGGTTTCTCAATTTTTTGGTGGTTGTGTTATGCACACCACCTACAACAGATGTAAGGTATAATTCGAAGTCCTGAACAACGGCACTTGTCAGTTCTGTCAGTCCAATATCCTTGCGATGATACTTTTCTTGTAGAAAATCCTGAAAGTTCTGCCTCACCACCTTATACTTATAATAAGTACCCTTTGTTAATGTCTTACCAACTTGTTGTGTGATGGAGTCTATATACTTGTCAAAGACTGGCAGAAAAGTGGTATATTCTTTGTCTGTACCAAGGAATACTGACCTGATAAGGTCTATGGAAAGTTCCTCTGATGTTTCATATTTCCTGTAAATCTGCATCAGTGTTGTTGTCAGTGCATCTATAGAAGCATTAATGGAGAGTGCTTCTGCTGTTCTGCCAATCATTCTGCTGGTTTTGTTACTCCACTTGGATTTATCCACAAAAATTTTAGTGGATCCAAGATTTGCCTTTTCGCCACCGAGATATATTCGGAGCATTACAGGTGATTTTCCTTCTTTGTTCTCATAGTTGGAACGTAGGTAGTAGGATACCTTGAAAGTCGTTTTCATAACGCATCATTTTAGTGTAGCTTTTTGGCTACAAAGTTCGACATAAGTTCTTGAAAACGAAAGTTTTGCATGCCGTCAATTTAATAGTCATTTTCCATTCATTGCTACATTTTTTTGAGAGTCTGCTTTTGTGTAGCAATTTCTGTAGCAGAAAATGACCGAATGATGACTATCAAAAGGTATAGTTTGGCAGTCAAACGGATATGGATAAAAACAAAAAATCGCTGTAAAACCTTGATTTTACAGCGATTATCCTTGTTTTGAAGGCTAAAATGACGTGTTGTTTGACATCTTTTTGAAACCTATTTGTGGACCAGCCTGGGCTTGAACCAGGGACCTCCAGATTATGAGTCTGTTGCTCTAACCAACTGAGCTACAAGTCCTGAATTTCGTGAATTCGGCTGCAAAGGTAATCAATTAAATGGAAAAAGGAGAATAGATGATAAAGAAATTTAATGTTTTAACACATTTTGAGTGAGTCGAGGTCGGTTTATGACCGATTTGGTGTATCTTTGCATAAACGTAGAACGATTTTGGAGGGCATGGTTTTTATTGCTTTCATGATTTCGTAGTAGGAACGGGAATGTCGTTTAGATGGATTTACCATTAGGCGATTATATAAGATAAAAAGGATTGAACATTATATATATAAATAAAGGTGAGGCACGAGAGATGCCTGAATTGGTGGCTACCATAGGCTTCTTTGATGGCGTACACCGTGGTCATCGGTTTCTGATAGACCGTGTTATTGAGGAGGCACAACGGTCGGGAATGTCGTCAGCAGTTATCACCTTTGATCGACACCCACGTGAGGTGTTACAGACTGATTATCAGCCTGATTTGCTGTCGACGCTCAACGAGAAACTGCTGTTGCTCTCCAAGACCCATGTCGACAATACTGTTGTATTGCATTTCGATGCTTCTTTAGCCGCACTCACGGCCCATGACTTTATGCGAGACGTCCTACAAGGGCAGTTAAAGGTAAGGAAACTCATCATAGGATACGACAATCGTTTCGGACACAACCGTTCGGAATGTTTTGACGACTATGTGCGCTATGGTAAGGAGTTAGGGATTGAGGTCATCCGTGCCGATGCCTTCCTGCCTGACGACGTTCGTGTAAGCTCTTCAGTCATAAGGACTTGCCTCCGAGAGGGTAGGGTTGAGGATGCTAATCGCCTATTGGGATATGATTACACGATAGAGAGTCGCATCGTCAGTGGCTATCAGAACGGGCGTAAGATGGGTTTCCCAACCGCCAATCTCGATGTTACTCGTTGCCAGCAGCTCCTCCCTGCGTCAGGCGTTTATGCCATTTTGGTGCGTTTGAAGGATTCTGTTGGTTGGAAGCGAGGAATGATGAACATAGGACATCGCCCCACCTTCAACGGCACAACCACCTCGATGGAGGTCAACCTCTTCAACTTCTCTGGCGATCTCTATGGCCAGGAGCTCCTCGTCAGTTTTATCAGTAAGATAAGAGACGAGCGTAAGTTCGATTCTATCGACGCCTTAGCCGAACAGTTGCAGCACGATAAAGTTCAGATTAACAAGCTCTTCGATACGACTTATCATATCGACAACAACCTCATTAATATCCAATAAGATAATGCAAAAGAATACTAAAAACGTGTGGAGCGCAGTATTATATATCATACTGTTTATATCACTTTTCATCTTTATTCAGTCTATCTCTTTGTTAGGAAGCGGCTATGTTTTCAATTTGCTAAGCGGTAATGGAAAAGTTCATAGCGTCATTCCTAATAATTCTGGAGAGTGTATTGCAGTATCAGCAGTCCTAAGTAGTTTTATGACAATTGTCCTTTTCGTTGCAATGCGATGGGCACCTGTCTCCCGCAACTACCTTAAGAGCCGTCCTTGGGGCGTCTTCGTCTGGGCCGCACTATTAGGTTTAGGTTCCATCCTCCCGACGGAGTACCTTGTAGAAAAGATTAATCTGACCATGCCAGACACTACGAGAATGATGTTCGAAGAAGTCATGAAGGTATCTTGGGGCTATGTCGCCATAGGTCTGATGGTACCGATAGCCGAAGAGATAGTCTTTCGTGGTGCCATACAGCACACGCTGCAAGTGGCGTTAGGCAAGCGTTATCCTTGGATAGCCATCGTCATTTCAGCTTTGATCTTTGGTTTTATTCATCTCAATTTAGCACAGGGTGTCCACGCCTTTGTGATAGGTTTGCTCTTAGGATGGATGTATTACCGTACGGGAAGCATACTACCAGGATTCGTTTTCCACTGGGTCAACAACAGTGTAGGCTATCTCATGTTTAACCTACTACCAGAGATGAACGACGGAAAGCTCATCGATTTATTCCATGGCGACGACCGAATGATGTATGGAGGACTGTTTTTCTCACTCTGCATCTTCGTTCCTTCGTTGTTGCAGTTGATGAGGCGGATGACAAGCGGACAGCGATAAGCTCCCACACACTTGTCTTTATGTAAACATTTTTCGTCCCTCACGGACGTAACACATGCCCTTCTTGCATATAGAAGAGGCCTTTCAACATTCCAAAACATGCCCTTCTTGCATGTAGAAGACGCCCTTCTTGAAGCAAGAAGGGTGTCTTCTTTATTGCTATTCGTAACACTTTGATTTCTTGTGGGTTATCCGCTCGGTTTGAGTGGTTGCCATGCTCTTGCTTAGAGGGCGTTTAGCTTGAGTATATGTAATGATTTTTTTCTCACAGAAAAGCACAGATGAACAGAACACACAGCATTCCACAGAGACATTAAGTCAACCGATTTCACAGAACGTTACAGCCAACGTTAGCTAATCATCAACACCTACCACTCATCACCCCACAGCCTTCTTTGGCTATAACGTTCTGTGAATTCTGTATGCCGGAGGCGTTCTGTGAGTTCGAAACTGTGCGCAAAAAGATTCTGTTTAATCTGTGAGTTCTGTGAGAGAAAGAAATATCCTTCGTGAAAGAAGGAACTCCCCACGACAATTCTCCAATATTCTTTTTCTCACAGATAACACAGAAGAACAGAACACACAGCATTCCACAGAGACATTAAGTCAACCGATTTCACAGAACCTTACAGCCAACGTTAGCTAATCATCAGCACCTAACACTCATCACCCAACACCCATCTATAGCAGTAACGTTCTGTGAAATCTGTATGCCGGAGGCCTTCTGTGGGATCGAAACGTTGGTGGAAAAGTTCTGTTAAATCTGTGAGTTCTGTGAGAGAAAGAAATATCCTCTGTGAGAGAAGGAAATATCCTTCATAAGAAAAAGATATACCCTCTGTGAGGGAGAAAGCTCTCACCTTCTGCCCCCTCACCCCCTCCCCCTACACAAATCGACCATTACACCGACTGATGAAAGTCGTGTAATGGTCGATAGATAACGCTTGTTAGGGCGGCAGAAGGCATACTGTTAGGACGACTTTAGCCCTAACAAGTAAACGCAGATAGCCCTTACAATCAATTACTTAGAGGCCGTTTAGCTGATTACATATTGTCGCACTCCTCATTCTCGTGCACAGGAATCTTAGCTTCCTTAGTCGTTTTCTCAGCTTTATAACCAAACTTTTCAAAGTACTTCTTAATCTGCTCCTCGTTAGTCTTCTGTGCATCGTAAGTAACATAGACCTTCTGTTCGTTTACATCAGTCTTGATCTCCTTCACACCCTTAGCGAATCTGAGGTTGTTCTTGACCTTAGCTTCACAGTTAGCGCAGTGCATCTGTGGTGTTGTCGTGTAGATAACGGTCTTAAGATTCTTAGCAGTTGCGATCATGGCAGTCATGACCAACAACATTGTGAAAATAGTTTTCTTCATATCCGAATTGTTTTTATGAATTAATAATATGTGTTCTAATATCCTTATTGTTGATGTTTTCCGAGATTGAGACGAATGCCCACGTATGCCATAGCACCCTGAATAGGTCCGTAGACCATTGTTGGCTCAAAGCTGTTATCCCATGGGTTTTGATAGCCAATGATAGGGTTTTTCTGCTTGAAGTTCGTAAGGTTCTCTCCACCGAGGTAGAGTGAGAAGTTACGGAAGTATCTTGTTATCTGTGCGTTAACCTGTCCGTAAGCCTTATAGTTGCGTTCCCAAGAGAGGTTACCAGTAGCGAGAGTGTAAGGCTCAGGCATACGTCCGCCCCCATTCAAGGCCAAGGTAGCATCAAACTGCCACAGACCTAATGGCGTCTTATAGCTTGCTGTGAGCAGTCCCTTGTATCTACTCTGCAGCGGTTTCCACATCAGTCTACCGCCGTAGGTGGTTTTCACGAGGTTATAACGGTAGGCTGCTGTCAGTTCAAAGCCCTTAAAGAGCGGATAAGACGCATCAATCTGGAACGTATGCGAGTAGCTCTTACCATCGAGATTAGTAACATGAATCTCCTGCGGGTTCGTATCGTAGTCGATAACTGTCTGTGAAAGGAAATCGGTGTAATAGTACTCTGCGTTCAACTTCAGCATCTTCTGTGCGATAGGGATGAGGAAAGCGAAGCTTGCCCCATAGTTCCATGCTGCCTCCTGATTGAGCTTGTCGATGATAAGACGTCTACCAGAAGCCATGAGATAGTTGTTCTCAGCCAGTGCGTGAGGACTCCTGTAGCCCTTACCAGCCGATAGACGAAGGGTGAGGAAATCGGTCGGAACCCACTTTAAGTGAAACCTTGGAGAGGCGAAGGTGCCGTAGACATTACTATGGTCGATGCGTAATCCTGCCATAGCGATGAGCTTATTATGCAGGTTATAAGTGTATTGCACGTATGCGCCCGGTGTTGTCTCGCTCTCAATACCCCGTGTGAGCGGGTAGAGATTACCGTAGTTAGCAGGCACAGCAGAGGTTGGCAGGGTCAGACTCTGGTGCAGGTAGTCATGGTTAAGACTCAGTCCAGCAGAGAGGTTATGCTCATCAGTGAAGTTAGTCTCAAAGATCAACGATGCGTAAGCAGTCTTTTCATTGACGTAATAGTCCTTGATACCATACGAAGCGTTCTGCTGGTGCATAGAAACATTACCCATTAAGGCAATGTTCGTACCGTGTGCTGGGTCTAAGATAAAGGCATTCTTCATGTAAGCCTCATATCTGTTCGTACCGATATTGATGCGATAAGGCGTCATGCCTGCCGTCATAGAGCCATGATGGTCGACCTGTCCGCTCGTGCGATCTTCCTTTAATAGCGACAAGCCAGCGTGCAACATGTAGCTACCCGACTTCCAATACCATCGGTTCTGAAGGTTATATTGCCTTACACGAGGGTCGTCTTGGAAGCCATCCCCATTACCATCATGCTTGCTCCAGTTGTTCTCGAAGTGGGCAAGAATCCCCGTACTAAGGTTCTTATTACCGTTGATATGGATGTTACCATCGGCATTTGCCTCGAATTTACCCATCGTACTACCATAGAGATTGAGCGTTACTCCCTCCGGATCTTCGGGCTTTAAGTATTCAACATTAATCTGTCCGGCCATTGCTTCATAGCCGTTTTTGACAGAGGAGTTGCCCTTACTGACCTGAAGACTCTTCATCCAGCTACCAGGAACATAGCCGAGACCGTAGGGGAGGGCCGCTCCACGGAAGTTAGGAAGGTTCTCTGTAAGCATCTGAACATACGTACCACTGAGTCCAAGCAGCTTCACCTGCTTTGCACCAGTGGCCGCATCAGAGTAGTTAACATCGACTGCAGGGTTGTTTACGAAGCTCTCACCAAGGTTGCAGCAAGCGGCTTTGAAGAGTTCATCTCGTAGGATGTCTTTCCCGTTGATAGCACCTGCGAGCGATCTCACTGACGCCCTTCTTGCGGTGACAGTCACGTCAGAGAGCGTCTGATCTTTAAGTGTTGCGGTAGAGTCGGGGGCAGTCTGCTGTGCTGCAGCTGGTAGGACAGACAATAGGGTCAGTCCTGCTAAATATATAATCTTATTCATTATTGTTTGATTACTTGATGTTTTAGAATTTGTGAATAGATGGGCAATATCAGCATACGGCGTAGACTGATACGGCCTTAGCACCTGTAATCACTTGAGATACAGGTAAGAAGAATCTTCTGTCACCCCATTCTGCGGGCAACAGACACATCAAGAAATCAAATTAAAAGCGTGGTGAGGATACGAAGATATTGTCGTGGCGGACTATGCCAAAGCAACGACAACACCCTCTCTGGTGCCTTTGTCAGAACGGGCAAAGGCAGAAGCTGATTGCAGCTAACCATCTGTGGGAGAAGAGACAACTGTAAGGGTTGGAGCTTAAAGAAGCTACTCTGTGCCGTATTCGTAGGCGATAGCGTCTTTACAGTATACTTCATGCAATGGTCGGCCTTGCTCTCATTGCAGTGTCTCTTAGTCTCCGTCTTGGCAACAGACACATTCCCTGTATGCCCGCACACCATTACCATGATGCCCGAACCAATCCAAAGTATCATGACAGATAGCAGGATTGAGAGTGATATGTTGGCCAATTTCTTCATAAATAGGCTGCAAAGATAGAAAAAATCATTAACTTTGCAAAGTTTTTAAAGGTTTTTTTAATGTTTAGTACGAGCCGTCAGAGGCGAATAAAGTATGTAGGAACTGGTATTTTACTAGCTCTCCTATTTATATATATCATCTTTCGTTGTCTGCCTCCTTCAGTGGAAGAGGTAGATAAATGCGGTGTATCCGTTAGTCAAGAGACGTATTATGCTGTCGAAGCAGACGGCAAGAACGTGGCTTACTTTGCCGATTATACTGACTCATCATTTGTCAGTGGTTCGGTGAACAAGGACTCTATTCCAACACGTAGCGTCCGACAACAAGGCTATTGGGTCAACCGTTGGCCCCTCATACCGTCTTGTCGGGGTCGTATTCTTATCCGATGGGACTATCGACCATCAACGATAGTCAACTTGAAGGGCGTCGGCGTGCAGCAACTCCTGCGTCAGACGGTGGCAAAGATGGACGGAGAGTTAGACGGACTACAGACCAAACGCAACGAGATGGGCTATTATCTGCGTGTTCATAGTGTGCAGGATTATGGCTACAACAAGGTTGCCGACTATAATGCGGAGGTCGTACATGCGATGGACTCACTACGAAGAATTATCAAGGTGTTGGACTCCACGCTCGCTACCTCAGCCCGTCTGCGTATTCTTCAGCTCAATCGTTACACCCTTCTGCCGTCATCAAAGAAAGAGAAAGGCATTGCTTGCAACCGACTTGAGACTGATAAGGAGCAAGGAAGTGTACTCTTACAGACGGAGGATGCGTCAACACCGCTCGGTGTCTTCACTCCTTTGCAGAAAGCGGGCGGTTTAGCGGCATTGAAGCGATACTATACTCGTCACCGCCTGTCAGTCGGCAATCTCTTAGTAGGCGTTCGTTTTGAAGGCGGCCGATACGTGGGCGAGATGGAGAAGGGTGTGCCCAACGGTTATGGAAAGTATTTTGGCGACGATGGAAGCTACTACGACGGTCATTGGACAGGTGGAAAACGGAACGGATTTGGCATCTATGTGGCCCCACATGAGTATCTACAAGTGGGCGAATGGAAAGCGAATGTGTTTAAGGGCGAGCGACTTACGTATAATCCCGACCGTGTCTATGGCATCGACCTGTCGCGCTATCAGCACGAAGACCATGGTAAGGTCTATAAGATACATTGGGACAGACTGCGCATCACCGACCTCGGTACGCTGAGTACGAAGACTATTAAGGGGAGGGTAGACTATCCTGTTTCGTTCGCTTATGTCAAGTCAACAGAGGGTTGTACGGTGTTGAATGCCTACTACGGAGCCGACTACAAGGCTGCACGTGCGCATGGTATTCGTACAGGAACCTACCATTTCTTCTCAACGAAGTCGGCTGGTACGGCACAAGCTAAGTATTTCTTAAAGTACAGTAGGTTCTTGAAAGGCGACCTACCACCAGTCTTAGATGTCGAACCGTCTGATGCGCAGATTGCAGCAATGGGTGGTGCGGCTGTGATGTTCCATCATATTCGAGCGTGGATGAGCTATGTCTATAAGCATACGGGTAGGCGTCCGATACTCTATATCAGCCAAGTATTCGCTAACACCTATATGCCCTTAGCCCCCGACTTAGGTGATAACTATCACGTTTGGATAGCTCGTTATGGCGAGTATAAGCCGAATTTCAAACTTGCCTACTGGCAGTTGAGTCCTGACGGGACGGTGCGTGGCATCCATGGTGGGGTAGACATCAATGTCTTCAACGGCTATCGCAATCAGTATGAGGAGTTCCTTAAACGCCATTGCTTCTAATACAGTCGTACGATAAACCGCTTGTTTACTGCGTGTTGGCAGTGTTGAACTATCTTACTGACGGATGGGTGCAGACAGAGAGATACCTCTGTTCCCTCTATGTTTACGCCTTCTATTGTAAAGAAAATTCCTCTCTTGATTTTAGAAGAGGCTTAACAAGCTTGAAGAAGACGCTCCTCTTGCTCGTAGAAGACGCCCTTCTTGCCCCTTGAAGAGCATGTTCTCGACCCTTGAAGAAGCCCTTCTTTTTTGCAGTTGTGTAACTTGTTGATAACAAAACACTTGTGTGTGGTGTGAAAGAAGAGGTTATAACCCCTTTTTTCAAGTTTTCTCTTGTGTGTTTTGTAATGATATTTCAATAAGGGAGGATATTGAATACAAAGCTAAAACAGCATAGTTAATAGTAGAAAACGATAGGATAAGATTTATTACTCCTATCTGTCCTCGTGGTTAATGAGGTCGCTATCTAATCGACAAACAGTCTGTTAGTAAACAAAAAGAAAGCCGACAAGATATGGGGAGAGCCCCCACACCCTGTCAGCAGAATCTATTGTAAAACTTAAAACACGAATTAGATGATATTAAAACACCATCGTAATTACTTCTTTTCTTTGTAGAGATCTTGGCAAGTCTTCCATCCGAAGTGCTTGTAAAGCTCGTTCAAGCGGGTTTCACGGGTCTTGAAAGAAGCAAAGTCCTTCTTGTTATTCTCCGTCCAAGCCGTCTCTGCCATTGCAGCAACACGTGGGAGGAGCTGGAAGAAGGCGAGGTCGCGACCGATGATATACTCTGTCCATAGGTTAGCCTGAACTCCCTTAACATGCTTCTTCAACTCTGGTGCAGCGTCGTCAGGCACTGGGTTGTAGCTGTAAGTTGTCTCTACAGGGAGCATATTACCGATGAGAATCATGCGATTATCTGGCTTCTGATAGAAATCAAGGTAATAGTAAGTGGTTGGAGTCATGATGGCATCCAATCCACGCTTAGCCGCTTCAATACCGCCATTGACGCCACGCCAACTCATGACAGTTGTCCCCTTGTCTACATCACCCTCTAAGATCTCATCCCAACCGATGATGTTACGACCCTTAGACTCCAAGTGCTTGGCCACTTGATTCATGAAGTAAGCTTGCAACTGAGCCTCTGCAGAGAAACCATTAGAGCCTTTCAAGCCTAAACGCTTAATCTCAGCTTGGCAGCGAGGACAGTGTTGCCAACGCACACGTGGGGCCTCGTCGCCTCCAATATGGATATACTTAGATGGGAAAATATCAACGATTTCGTCTAAGACATTGTTTACGAACTCGTAAGTCTTAGGGTTTCCAGCACAGAGAATGTCTGGGAATACACCCCATTGCTCGGCTACCTTGTATGGACCACCCGTACATCCAAGCTCTGGATAGGCTGCCAATGCACCGAGCATGTGGCCTGGCATGTCGATTTCAGGGATGACTGTGATATATCGATCAGCAGCATATTTGACAACCTCACGCATCTCGTCCTTTGTATAATAGCCTCCGTAAGGTGTGTCATCATAGAGTCCTGTCATACGGCCGATGACAGTCTGCGCACGCTTTGAGCCTATCTCAGTCAACTTAGGATAGCGGTCAATCTGCACACGCCAGCCCTGGTCTTCTGTTAAATGCCAATGGAAGGTGTTGATATTGTGGAGGGCCAACATGTCTATGAACTCTTTGATAAAGTCCATCTTGAAGTAGTGACGAGCACAGTCGAGCATCGTACCGCGATAGCCGAAGCGTGGATAGTCAACGATACGGGCTGCAGGGAAGGTGACGCTCTTGGCCTTCTCTAATGGTAAAGACTTGCGAAGGGTCTGCACACCATAGAATACACCACGTGGCGTCTTGCCCTCTATGGTGATAGTGTTAGCCTTGATGGTGATGACATAACCCTCTTCATTCTCAATCTTTGGGTTGAGCTTTAAGGTTATAGTGTTCCCCTTCTTGTTCTGATCATCGAGAGTAATACCCGTAGCCTCCGTGATATACTGTTTCAAAAACTCACCATTACGGCGCATAGCATCATCTTTGCTGGCTACGTTGATAGAGGTGAAAACTTCTAAAACGAATGGTGCACCCTTCTCAGCAGTGACACTCTGTGGGAGAGGAACTACCTGATAGTTCGCATCTGTGGCATGAAGCGAGATGCTCGCTACCATCAATGCCACTGATAGTAAGATTTTCTTCATCTTGATAAAACGAATGTTTTGTATTTAGGTTTTTATATTCTGGATTCTAACTATCCACGGACAAAGATACAAAAAATATCTGATAAAAAGCTTAATGAGGGTGAAAAGTGTAGAAAAACTACTTATTTAACTAAAATAAGAAAGCCTTGTCCGCTTGGGACAAGGCTTTCTCTATGGTTTGGCGGGGCTATTCCTCTATTTCAGAAAGGCTTCTAACGAAGTTGCGAAAGAAGTTACTTGTCGTCTCGATGGGTGCATATTTAACGTAGCGAAGACTGCGTCGTACGTTGCGTTGGAGCACTGTGTTGTTGTTTTGAACAAACCCTGCAGCGTTTTGTTTGAAGTGCCATTCATGCGCAGTGTCCCTTGCCAAGTCTGAAATACTGCGTAGTGTGAGTCGATAAGCATTAGGGTCAGTCTTCGTGACAAAGGGTATCTCGTCTTCATCAAAGCCAAAGACGGAGATGAGTACATTGCCTTGTAGCTCTGCCATCGCACTTAGTTTCAAGGTGTTCAGCCAGTTCTCAAGCTTCACGAAGTCTACCTTGTTGCCACGTGTCCTTAGGTATTCGCCCATCGTGATGATACCTCCTAAGTTCATGCCACGTGTGAACATGGTCTCTGAATTAGACACAATGAGCTTTAAAAGGTCAAGGGCTTCGATGGAGGTATCGATACTGTGGATCTCATTATAGATGAGACTCTTTAGTCGTCGATTAAGTAGTGAGTTGCTAAGTCTGACGGTCTTCGGTATTCTTGCAGTCAGTGTCTTGCGCTCTTCTTGCTTTGCTTTGATGTCGGTAATGATGCTCTCTGGTAGGTTAAGGCCTTCGTCCATGGAGTGACGAGCGATACCATTAGTGAAGATGGGCATTACCTGTTGTGCTTCCACCATCTGTATGAGTCGTCTCCACTTGAAGGCTGACATCGGTTCGAGGCTCGACTGTGTGCCGAAAGCGCCTGAACAGAGGATACGAAAGAAATTGCGTTGGATGATGTCCATCCCAGATGATTCTATTGGTTGCATGGGATTGGGTGTTAGGTGATGAGTGTTGGGTGTTGATTGATGGGTGTTGATGCTATGTTATGAGTATCGTCGGGGGTAATGGAAGAGGATGGATAGTAGGGCGGTGATGCCTAATGCCATCGGATAATATAGGAAGGGAACGATGCTAACGGGGTTGATTTTGGCCAAGCCAGCCGCCATCAGTATCTGAGCACCGTAGGGTATCAGACCTTGAACACAGCAAGAAAAGGTGTCGAGGATGCTGGCTGCCTTGCGTTTATCTACTCCGTAACGGTCGCCAATCTGCTTGGCTATACCGCCAACGGTGAGGATTGCGACTGTATTATTAGCCGTACAGATATCTACTAAACTGACGAGGAAGGCTATTGTTAACTCTGCTCCACGCTTGCTACTGACGTGACGTGTGATCTTCTTGATGAGGTAGTCGATGCCACCATTCTCTCGGATGATCTCTAACATACCGCCTGCCATCATCGTGATGATTATTAGCTCGCCCATGCCGGTGATACCTTTGCCCATACTACCAAACCATCCGTAGAGGTCGTAACTGCCATCAATGATGCCAATAGCGCCTGTGAGGACAAGACCAATGGTCAGAACGGCCATCACATTCATACCGAAAACAGCACAGATAAGCACAGCCATGTAAGGAATAACCCTATAGAAATCGACGTGTGAGGCCTGTCCTACGGTGTGGATGTCCCTTCCCATGAATACATAACCTAATAGGATGAGGACGGCAGCAGGTGCTACAATGAAGAAGTTGACCTTGAACTTATCTGCCATCTTGCACTCTTGTGTCCTTGTAGCGACGACTGTTGTATCGCTGATGAACGATAGGTTGTCGCCAAAGAACGACCCTCCGACCACGATAGCGACCACGAAAGGCAGCGAGCTGTTGGTTGACGTGGCTATACCTGCGGCTATTGGCGTTAGTGCAACGATAGTTCCTACACTCGTTCCGATGCTTATCGAGATGAAGCAAGCCGCTAAGAAGAGTCCTGGAAGCAGCATGTTGTCGGGCAGAACAGAGAGAGTTAGGTTGACTGTAGCGTCGATGCTCCCCATATCCTTTGCCGAGTTAGCGAAGGCACCAGCAAGTACAAATATCCATAACATCATCATCATGTTGTCTGTGCTGGCTCCCTTAGAGTATATCTCAATACGTTTAGCGAGCGGAAAGCCCCCTGATATGGCGATAGCAAAGATACTCGATATCATGAAGGCAACGGTTATTGGCACCTTATAGAAGTCGCCTGAAATGATTGAGGTGACTAAGTATAGAACAATGAATACCAGCAATGGACTCAAAGCAAGGAGTCCTTTCTTATTTTCTGTCATGCTTTCTATTGCGTATTTAATGCTTTCTATAGAGGTTCTTGTGCCTCTATTGAATGATAGCGTGTCGTTGACTCGTGCCAACTGTCGCCTATTGATGTGTCATGTCTGGGCAGTCTTATATCCATGGTGATGGTCTTATAGTCTTATCAAAACCTTCGAAACGGCCCTAATCTGATGTCCCCTCCTTTCGTACTCGTGCTTAACAGCTTTCATACTCATGCTTAACACTTTTCGTACTCCTGCTTAACAGCTTTTGTACTCCTGCTTAACAGCTTTTGTACTCCTGCTTAACACTTTTCATACTCCTGCCTAACACTTTTCGTATTGGGTCTACGCTTTTCTCGTACTAAGCGTTACCATCTCTTGCATCAAGCGTTTACACTATCTTTTATTATATCTCCTTCCACCTTTCTCCACCCTCCTTTCAGTCTTTGGCAGGCTTGTTCTCCCCTCCTTCGGAGGGGTCGGGGAGGTCCCAACTTACCCCCATTCCCTATGATAGAAGTCTATGTTCTCCCTTGTCAACAGGTCGATAGGCATATAGTTGACTGGTTCAACCTTCTTCTTCAGCACCAACGCACGGAAAAGGGAGTCTACACTGAAGTAGCCTTGTTGGTAGGCATGCTGCGCAATAAGGAACGATATGGAACCATCTCGCAGACAGTCAGCATTCTTATGCACCACGTCATAGCCCATAATCTGCACGTTCTTGCGACGAGTCTTCAGTAGGAACTTACCGACGATATGTGCTTTAGAATTAAAGGTGATACAATGGTGCACCTCAGGATGCTCACTAAAGAATTTCTCTAAGATATGGTCATAACGCTTCCTCTCCTCATCCAAGGGTAGATTAACCTCCAGTATCTTAATGTCAGGATAGTTCTCTTGCATATAGTTGCGGAACCCCACCTCACGATTCGCCTGTTGTCTACTTGCCATTTTCCCATCTTTTGTCTGCTTCATGAGCATGATGCTCTTCTCTCTCTGTGCTATGAGCATAAGCATCTTGGCTGCGAAATGACCGCTCTGAATGGAGTCCTGCCCATAAAAGGACAGTGGTTGCAGCGATGGCATAAAGGAGTCAAGCAGAATGAAGGGTATGTTCCTATCGTGTAACTCCTCTGTGAACTGCCGTGTAAGTTCTAATGTTGTAGGCACGAGGATTACTCCGTCTGGGTTCTTCCTTAGGCATTTTTGATAGGTCTCGACAAACGAGTGGGAGTCAAGACGGCTGTAATACATAATCTCTAAGTCAACATAAAAGTCCCTGCGAGCCTCGACTGCCTTCATAGCCCCTATCTCTATCTCTTCCCAATAAGCCTCACTACTATGTTTGGGGATTAGACAATAGAACTTGTAACTCTTGTTGTAAGCGAGTGCACTTGCATATACATTCGGTTGGTAATTCATCTCCTTTAGCACCTTCTCTACCTTCTTCAGTGCTACTTCCGATACGTTCGGACGTTTATGTAATACCCTGTCAACCGTTCCTACACTTACTCCTGCGCGTTCTGCAATGTCCTTTATCCTAATCTTTTCTGCCATAAATAGGGGAAATGAATATATTACTTTTTACCGTGCAAATTTACTAATAATTGTTGGAATGTGCGAAAGCACAACTGTAGAAATTGTGCTTCTCTTCCCTTTTTTACTATATATAAGGATAGGTTTGGGGGTTATTAGGAAGATTTTACTTACTTTTGTAGCTTGAAATTTGTCCAAGTCTGTCAAGGTGGGGATTATCAGTAAGAGACGTGTTATGCGTTGTCTACTTTTGACAGAACGGTTTATATGGTTCGAGCAGAATATGTCTATTAAGAGTAAACTTCAACAACTATCGTTTCGCACAGGGGTTATCGTACTGCTGATGTGCCTTCCTTTCTATGCACTCTCCTTTGTGCAAGTGTTCTTCCCAGTGTCTACAGCGACAAAGGGCATACTCTTTACCGTGTTCTTCGGACTGGCGAAAACCTTTCAATACACTGGTGTTGCGATTCTTGGTAAGGAGGGTTATAAGCGGGTGAAGGACTATCTTAAAAGGAAGAGACTGACTAAGTCGAAGGCTGTTGAGGCTGTTGACGAAGCAAGGCCACGCTGTTGTCCAGACCTGTTCACGAACCCCAATATCCTTGCAGGTGTACGTCTTGTCATCTTCGACTTTGATGGTACGCTCGGAGACTCCCAACAGTTGATTACTGATACGATGCTTGCAACGATCGAGAAGTTACACCTTCCGAAGCGAACACGTGAGGAGTGTGCTCGAACCATTGGTCTTCCACTGAAAGAATGTTTCTCTTCTATCATCCCAATGACCGATGAGAAGGCGGAAGAGTGTGCCGAAGTGTATAGCGAAATATTCAATATAAAGAACGTGCCGGGCGCTGTCACGATTTTCCCGGGGGTCTTTGAAACGCTTGATAGGCTGATTGCTATGGGCATTAGGATGTCGGTAGCGAGTAGTCGTAACCGTAGTTCGCTTGTTAAACTGATGACTGATTTGAAGCTCACAAACTATATTAGCGCTCTTGTTGGTGCTGACAATGTGGTCAATAAGAAGCCCGCAGCCGAGCCAGTGCTCCTCACCTTGCGTTGTTTCAACGTCGAACCGCATGAGGCACTCGTGGTAGGTGATACTGAATTCGACATCCTTATGGGACGCAATGCTGGTACACATACGTGCGGAGTAACCTATGGAAATGGGAGTCGTGAGAGCCTTGAAGCGGCAGGGGCGGAGTGGATAGTATGTTAAATAATGTATAATTCTTTGGCAGTTTGGCATTAAATGCCTACCTTTGCACTCGCAATTCGGAAATACACTACGGTTTATTGAAGGATTGACAATGGTTAATATCGCGGGTTGGAGCAGTTGGTAGCTCGCCAGGCTCATAACCTGGAGGTCGCATGTTCGAGTCCTGCACCCGCAACTCACAGCTTAGAAACGCTTAGTAATAAGGTTTCTAAGCTTTTTTTTTGGTCCTTTGTTTGAGTCCTTGTAGGGGTCTCTTGATACCGAAAAGAGCTGGTCTGCCTCTCTACCCCAGCAGGTTCTTCTTCCTTCCCCAGCTGGCCCCTCCCCCTTCCCCTCCCCCGTAGGGAGGGGCGTAGTATGTGAGGTTACCCCTATTGGGCTGCTAACAAGGTTCTTGGGTTGTTCTTTCTCTCACTGAGGGTAGTTTTTTCTCTCACAGAGCGCACAGAGTTCACGGAGGTTTTTGGCGCACATTTCGAGCCCACAGAAGGCCTTCGGCATACAGAGTTCACAGAGCGTTACAGCCATTGTAGATATAAATAAGGTACAACATGAGGCCTACATCCTTCTTATAGGGGTATCTCGGTGATCACTCCCCTTCCCTTCGGGGGAGGGGATGGGGGAGGGGCCACTATCTTCTATGAGCCTGTGTGTTCTGTTCTTCTGTGTAATTCTGTGAGAAAAAGAAATGTCCTCCGTGGGAAAAGGAACTGTCCTCTGTGGGGGAAGAGACGCTAATCAAATAGATAGAAGCTGTCAAGATATTTCAGCAGCCACGCTTCTTTCTTTTCAAAGACACGCCCTTCTCCGTTGAAGAAGACGCCCTTCAATAATCGAGAACATGCTCTTCTTGCCCCAAGAAGGGCATGTTCTACAAGCAAGAAGAGCATGTCCTTAAACGATGAATGTAATGAACTGATTTCGTGAAGGTTATGGTGAGTGTTGTGGCGGATGTGTTCCTTTCGTGTAGGGGGTGGAATGCTCGATGGAATGTAAGGATTTTTCGTTTTCTTACTGATGATTTAGAATAGAGGAGGGCATCCTCTTAACGTAACGACAGAAGGGGTGGAGCGCAAATTGCGTGTACATCTTGTTGAGGCTTAAAAAGGGCAGCTTGGCTGTCAGATTTTGGCATTTAGAAAGTTTTTTGTATATTTGTACGATAAATGATAGGGCACCCCTCCACACCTTATAATATATAGGTAGGGGGATGAAAGGTAAAGGAACGCTATCAAACAAGGTTATGTAGTAATAACAGGAAACAACAACTATGGCAAAATTAACAGTTAACAATTACGAAGAGCTTGCTGCCCGACTGGGCGAGAAGCTTGGTGAAAGCGAGTGGTTACTCGTCGATCAGGAGAGAATTAACCTCTTTGCTGATGCAACACTCGACCATCAATGGATTCATGTCGACACTGAGAGGGCTGCTGTCGAGAGCCAATACAAGAGCACAATAGCCCATGGCTACCTGACACTGTCGCTTCTTCCGCACATGTGGCAGGAGATTATCGAGGTTAACAACCTAAAGATGATGGTCAACTACGGTATGGATAAGATGCGCTTCGGCCGTCCTGTCCTCGTGAACTCACGTATCCGTCTTGTCGCTTCACTCGATAGTATCGAAAATCTAAGGGGTATTTGTAAGGCTGGAATCAAGTTCCAAATAGAGATAGAGGGCGAGCGCAAGCCTGCTCTTGAGGGTATTGCTACCTTCCTTTATTACTTTGAATAAACGGCCTTCGGCATTTAGAATAATCGTAGGTGACCATGGATGAGTGCTGCTTGTCTGTGGTCACCTCTTTTGTTGATGGTTGGCAGTGGGGTAGGCGAGGGTTGCGAGAGGAATAGACAATGTCGCTTTGACCTTGACTATAAGTGGGTTATGTTCGGAGAAGATAAGAGGAAAGATTAGAAGAAAAAGTCAAAAGAAGCCTTAAAACTATCGTGTTTCAACGTAATTAATGTTAAATAAGATGCAAGACAATTAACGAAAAATATAATTTATTGTACCTTTGTACACCGAAAAAGATTATTTTAGGAAACATTAGAACTCAAGACCAAAAAAGGGATTTGACGTTTAACAGAACATTATTAAGTAAATAAAGTATGGTATATAACCAACTCAAATTGCAGAGTCAACTCTGTTTTAGATTGTACACAGCGAGCAGACTTGTTACACAAACTTACTATCCATTGCTTGACGAGTTAGGTCTCACCTATCCTCAGTACCTCGTTTTGATGGCTCTTTGGGAAGAGGATCATCAGAAGGTGATGGCACTTGCCCACCGACTCTACCTTGATTCCAACACGATGACGCCACTTCTTCAGCGCATGGCTCAGCTCGGTTTGGTTGAACGTGTCAAAGGTGAACGCGACGGAAGAGAGACTTTTGTGTCGCTGACTGAGCATGGTAAGGAACTACAAGAGAAGGCTAAGGATATCCCTTCTTGTATGGTCAATAAATTGTTTGAGGATGAGGAGGAGTTGAATAGATTTAAGGAAATAGCCTTAGACCTCGACCGCTTGATCGCTCATCTGGCTGAACAGCGTGCGAAAGAGAAGGAGGCTGTGATGGAGAAGATGCGCGAAGAGCGTTTAGCCTCTAAAAGACGTAGATGGTAAAGTGCGTTAATAGTTTATTAGAATATATGCCGAAGGTGTATCATGGATGGTTTTCTCCGTCCTGATACACCTTTGTTGTGTATCTACCCTTTGCCCCCTTGCTGTGTCGGGGATGGTTTTTTCTCTGTCCGATACACCTTTGTTGTGTTTCGTTCGTTGGGTCTGTTACGTTGTTATGGGGCGGTAGATACTGTCGGTAAAGGGCTGATTTCTAATAGAATACAAGTTCAAGAAAGGTGGTGAACGACATCGTGTATCGTTGAGGTAAGTGTTTTCTCTCGATTTATATTGTTTTCTGAGGGATGTCCTACACAGTCCTCATTTTTATAGCGTCAGTTTCGCTATCCGTCTTATTCGTATTTGTAATGCTATGAAAAACCTTTACATGCGATAGAACTAATGCTCTATGAAATAGAAGTATATTCTCCTCTCTCTTCGAGTTTGTAACCCGCAAGTAATCAGAATTTTACGAATAGCGTTCGAGAACATGCCTTTCTTGCCTCAAGAGGGGCATGTTCTTGTCCCTTGAAAGGCCTCTTCTCGATTGCAGAAAGGCGTCTTCTTCAATGGAGAAGGGCGTGTCCTCGAAAAGAGAGGGGTGTAGCTGCTGAAATATCTTGACAATCTCTGTTCGATTGGTTAGCGTTTCTTCCTTCACATAGGATATTTCTGTTTCTCACAGAGGACTTTTCTTTTTCTCACAGAGAACACAGAAGAACAGAACACACAGCATTCCACAGAGACATTAAGTCAACCGATTTCACAGAACCTTACAGCCAACGTTAGCTAATCATCAGTACCTAACACTCATCACCCGACACCCTTCTTTGGCTATAACGTTCTGTGATATCTGTATGCCGGAGGCCTTCTGTGGGATCGAAACGTTGGTGGAAATGTTCTGTTAAATCTGTGAGATCTGTGAGAGAAAGAAATACCCTTTGTGAGAGAAAAGCTTCCCCAGCGAGTTGCTTGTGTGTCATCTCATAGGGTGGGTGCGTTCTATTTCTCACAGAAAAACACAGAAGAACAGAACACACAAGCTTTCACAGAGACATTAAGTCAACCGATTTCACAGAGCCTTACAACCAACAGAAGCCTCACCCCCAGCCCCTCTCCGAATGGAGAGGGGAGTGATCACCGAGATACCCCTACATGTCCTCCAGATGTTTAGCGGCCCATTTCCTATCAGTAGCAGGCCAATAGGGGTAACCTCACATACTACTCCCCTCTCTATTCGGAGAGGGGCTGGGGGTGAGGCCTCTGTGTTCTCTGTATGCCGAAGGCCTTCTGTGTGCTCGAAATGTGCGCCAAAAACCTCCGTGAACTCTGTGTGCTCTGTGAGAGAAAAACCTCCCCAGCGAGTTGTTTGTGTGTCATCTCATAGGGTGGGTGCGTTCTCTTTCTCACAGATTTACACAGAAGAACAGAACACACAAACTTTCACAGAGACATTAAGTCAACCGATAACACAGAACCTTACAGCTAATGTTAGTTGAAAGGCCTCTGTGTTCTCTGTATGCCGAAGGCCTTCTGTGGGCTCGAAACGTGCGCAAAAAGGCTCTGTTAGATCTGTGAGTTCTGTGAGAGAAAAACTACCCAAGAACCGTGTTAGCAGCCCAATAGGGGTAGCCTCACATACTAACTGCCAGCTGGCCCCTCCCCCTTCCCCTCCCCAAAAGGGAGGGGCGTGATCACCGAGATACCCCTATAGAGTGGATATTGGCTTCGTGATACCTCTTATTGGCAGTCTTGTAGGGGTAACCTCACATACTACGCCCCTCCCTGCGGGGGAGGGGTTGGGGAGGGGCCAGCTGGGGTTGGGGGTGAGGCTCTCTTGTTCTTTCTTCTTCCCCAACCTTTTTTCCCTCCTTTTCTTGCTCATTCTCCATATTTTTCATAATTTTGTAACGTGTCGGAGTGGGGCTGCGTCAAAACGAGGGTGGGCCCTATTGGTAAAGTATAAACGAACGAAGAAGAATGAAGAAAATACTCCTTTTACTCGCTATCTCCCTCTTTACGGTAGGTGCACATGCTCAGAAAGATGTTGTCTCGGTTGCTGATATGATTAAGATCTTCCAAGCCAAGACGCTACAGATGGGTAAACAGGTGCTTGAAAAACAAGGTTATGTCTATAAGGGTGTGTCGTCTGACGCTTACGGAAAGGACTATAACTGGGTGAAGAACATGAATTTAACGAGCGATTTCTTGCCTACTGCGATGGGACGTGGTAACTCAAGTATGGTCCTTCTGGCGCAAGATGGTAAGACGGTCTATGTCTATGTCTTTAATCGTACGGCCTTTGCAGGACTGCAGGCTCAGGTGAAGGCGATGGGTTACGACATGGGGTCGGCGGTGAAAGGGGATAAGAGTACGCTGATATGTACGAAGGACAATCAGCCCACCATCAGTTTCCTTACGCTCCAACAGCCGTTGCCTTACTGCCTGCAGATAACGGAGTAAGTGGATAAGGGATTGAATTAAAGGATAAGAAAGAAGCTAATGAAGAAGAAACCAACCTATAAAGTGCCAGTGTCTATCTGTGCTATTGTCTTGTTCGTCGGTGCTATTGTACTTGCTATTCTTATGGAAACGCGACAGATGGCACCCCCTCGTAAGTATGAGGTGGACATGTCTGGTGAGGTAATCGGTATTGATAATGGTCCGAAAATACCAGTGTTAACAAAGGAGGAGGTCAAAGACGAGGAGATAAAAGAGGAGAAGAAGAAGGATAGTGCTAAGCCTGAAGCGACTGAGACAGAGGAGTCTCAGGAGCCGGAGGAACCTGTCATCGTTCCTACTAACCCTGATGGGCAGTCGGAACCGGCTATTAAAGCTCCTGTGCCAGATATTAAGAAGCCTACTATCGACCAGATAGATAATTAGGGCTCGGCCTTTGCTTCATACGATATTACGATTGGGATATAGCAAGCATGCCTTGTTATATCCTTTTGTTTTTAGCCCTTTCGAGACGGAGAGGGACATAGGGTCTCTGATAGAAGAGGCGTTACACCTTATTATATAGTAGGCTTTATCTTTGTTGAGGGACAAAGGCTCTCTGGTAGAAGGGGACGTTACACCTTATTATATAGTAGGCTTTACCTTTGTTGTGGGACATGGGCTCTCTGATAGCGGAGGCGTTACACCTTATTATATAATAGGCTTTACCGCAGTTGTTGGACAATATTTTTTTGATAGAAGGGGACGTTACACCTTATTATATAGTAAGTCTTTTCTTTGTGGTAGTGCCACTCTTGATTGTTCACATGACTTTGTTGTAATAGAAAGTGTTATATGCTTGGAATGAGTGAGGGCCGAGGAGAAATAAACAAAAAGGTAGGAACCCCTCTAATAGTTGGTTCCTACAATCATTGTCCCTACTCATAAAGTGGGAAGAGGATAGTGGAGACAGGTCGCCTGCGGACTCTATAGGAGGGAAGGAAACGTTTTCGCCGCACTGTGACAGCTGTGAGAAATACGACAGCCAAAGCCTTTTAGAAGGATAGCCCATTCTATCCTTCCAACGAGGTCGGTGTTAAGACTAAATCTGATTCCAGTTGACTTGTGTGATTTGGCCGCCCTTTACGGTGGCAGAGATGACGTAACTACGTTTAGACTTACCCCCCTTACGATCGATGTCCAGTGTGGCAGGCACTTTAATACGTAGTTCTGCGTCATCATCATTACTGCTTTTCTTCACCTCAGCAGGTGAGCCAAGATGCCAGTTAATGGTCTTCACGTCAGCTTGATAGAGTTTGTCAGTCATGTAACGACGCACATCTTTCACCGTGGCACCGCTTGCCCCGAGGAAATTAAAGGATGAAGCAACAGCACCAGAAATCTTGTCAGTACTCTTACTGTTCATTCCCTGCAGCAGTTGACGCACCGCACTGACAGCTTTCGTCTTATCCCCCTCCGATACAGTTGGTACGAGGATTGTCTTCAGCTTCTCATCGGCTTCCTTACTGTGGAGGCCATTTGGGTGTTGAGCTTTGTATCCGAGGAAAGCATTCTCATCGTTTTTAGCCACGGCTTGCGCCCAGTCTATCTCGTCAATCTTAGCCTCTATCTCCCCTCGATGAGTAGAGTTAGGATACTTAGCGATGAACTGCTGTAACACATCCTTTGAATTGCTTGCTAAGGCAACAGCCAAGTCATTATTGGCTTGTTGGGCATTTGCCGTCGTTGTCGTCAGTGCTTTCAGTCGTGCAGCGATACTGTCACGATGCGCCTTCGGTGCTGATGGGTTCCCATCAAGGTAGTTCTTCAACACCGTAGCCTCGTTACTACTAATCGCTTGGGCGTAGGCGTCCTGCTCAGTATTAGTCTTGCTTGACCCTATCTCTTGGTTGTAAAGGAAGAGCAAGACGGCAGCTGTGATGGCAGCGATGAGCAAAGAGACAGCCAAAGAGAGGTGGTTATCCTTAGACGACTTGCTCTCCTCTTCCTCTTCAGTGGTCTCTGCGATTGCTTCGGCCTTTGCTATCACCTCCTCATCGGCCTCGTTGTCAATGATGAAATCGGCATCTACCGTCCCATCCTCAATCCCTTCGTCTTCGAAAGGCTGCTGTGGTTCAACGTTGTTATGGCTTGATTCCTCCTCAGCTGCAGGACGTTCAACCTCCTTCTCCTCGTTTGCTTCGTCCTTGTCGACAGCGACAACGACAGCAGGAGCGGCTGTAGCGTGTTCGTTAGAAAGTTTGTTTGATTTCTGTTCAGTAGTATTTACGGAAGGTTCAAAGTGACTTTCCGTATGATGACAATTAGGACATGACGTCTCTTCCTTGAGGTATAACTCACCACAATGAGAACATTTAATGATATGTCCAGCAATCTCTACACCGCAACTGGGGCATACGGGAGCCTTATCGCTCACTTGATGGCCACATTCAGGGCATTTGATGATCATTTATCTAACGTAAGATTATAGTAGTTTGGATAATTATCTTTTTCTTTTCTCTTTGTCGGCTATCTTCGTCGTCGTGGGAATCTTAGTTCGCGCATACTGTGTCTTCCCATCAAGCGCGACTTGTCGACATATCCGTTTACACCATTGATGCGCCCTTTACCAGTGTATTGCCAAGCGAAGATGTCCCTTCCGTCTTGCAGTACCGGCTCTCGTCCGTTATACTGTGCGATAAAGAGCTTATAGCCATCAAGGGCCCCACTGAGGTAGCGATCATAGAAGTTTGTGTAAGTGTAGACCAACGGTTTGACCCCATACTCCTTTGTCATGAGTACGAGGAAACGCTGAAGACTATCGCACAAAGCCTCTCGGCCCAGTCCACCAGTAGTCTCAATATCTACCATCGGAATGAGGTCTTGGTCCTGTGGGCGGCATTGCATGCGAAAGTTCCTAAGCTGTTCTTCTTGTGGGACAGTCGGACGATAGAAATGATATGAGCCTACGTTCATACCGTAGCGTTGTGCCGCTTCGATATTGTCAAGATAGCGTTGGTCGATACGTGAGCCTCCTTCAGTAGCTTTTAAGTACACGTAATTGAGTTTGTGATTACTGTTCTCGGCCACTGTCTCCCACCATACGTCACCTTGATAATGGCTCATATCGAGTCCGTGGATGTGCCTGCAGGTGTCTTCGCATTGTATAGTATATTGCGCCTTAGTACCTGCAAAAGAGAAGATGCAGGCTATGAGGAATATTACTCTTATTAACTTCATAGCTGCAAAGGTAACATTTTAAGTTGAGATAGCGGAGTGAAGGATGTATAAATATCTCTCTTTTAGTATTTCTTAATCCATAATTCGTATGTAATTGTCGGTCGTTACTTATCGTGTTAACTGTCCGTAGCGAATTATTTACACGATAATAATTATTTATTTTCACGACTGGAAATATTTTTCTTCACGACTGGAAATATTTCTTTTCACGTAAATAATTCGACAAGACAATGCTCCTCAATCTTACAGATAGAGCTTTGTTATTGGGCCTATTAGGCTCATTTATTGGCCTTATAGGCCTTATAGGGCCTATAAGGCTAATAGATTATTAGCCTTATTAGCCTTATTTATTGGGCCAATTGGGCCTTATAGGCCCTATAAGGCTAATAGATTATTAGTCCTATTAGCCCTAATAACGACCTAAGGGTAAGGCGTTTTCTATTCCTCGGCAGCCTTAAGATACTGTTCGTAGAGCCATTTCTTTTGTTCAGCAATCGTGAGATTACTATTATCGAGTTCGATGGCATCATCAGCTTTACGGAGTGGTGACGTGGCACGATGAGAGTCGATATAGTCGCGTTCCTCCACGTTCTTGAGTATATCGGCATAGTCGGCATCCATCCCCTTCGCCTTTAGTTCGTCGTAACGACGCTGTGCCCTCACCTCTGCAGAAGCGGTGACAAATATCTTTAATTCAGCCTTTGGAAACACTACCGTACCAATGTCTCGCCCATCCATGACGATACCCTTCTCTGCACCCATGCGTTGTTGTTGTGCTACAAGAGCCTCACGAACAAAGGCAAGGGTGGCGATAGGGCTCACATGAGACGATACCTCCATCGTTCGGATGTCGTTTTCAACGTTCTCACCATTGAGGTAAGTGTCTGGACGACCAGTCGTTTTATTAAGTTGGAAACTAATGTTTATATCCTTCATCTGCTCCTTCAGTTCCCGTTCACGGATAGTTCCGTCAGCGTTAAAGAGGTTATGACGGAGTGCATAAAGGGTTACAGAGCGATACATAGCCCCTGTGTCCACATAGATATAGCCAATCTCTTTGGCCAAGTCCTTTGCCATTGTACTCTTTCCACATGATGAAAAGCCGTCGATGGCGATAGTTATTTTCTTCATATACTTACTTTTCTCGTATTTATCATTACCTTATCTCGCTGCATCTACCTCCCTCGCAACCTATCAAAGCATCATCACCCAGCACCCAACACCCATCACCCAACATTCAACACCCATCACCCAATACCAAACACTCTACGCACATTCTCATTGGTTATCTGGGTAAACTCGGCCTCATCAAGGCCATAGCTTGCAGCAAGGGTACGCATCACTTCAACGATGAAAGCACTCTCGTTGCGTTTACCACGGTAGGGGACAGGTGCCATGTAAGGGCTATCTGTTTCGAGAACGATACGGTCGAGGGGTACTGCAGCAGGCAGGTCCTCACGAAGATGACTACTCTTAAACGTAGAGACACCGCCCACACCTAATACAAAACGGTCGAAGTGTAGGAACGCTTCAGCCTCTCGTTGATTGCCAGTGAAGCAATGGAAGACACCACCCGGCAGTTCCTTCTCATAGTGTCGCATGATATGTATCATCTCGTTCTGGGCCTTCCGGCAGTGAATCATCAGTGGTAAGCGTGTCTCCACACTCCATTTCACAGCCTCCTCAAAGGCCGCCAACTGTTCTTGTTCGTATTCTCTCGACCAATAGAAGTCAAGTCCTACCTCACCAATGGCGATGATTGTCTCACCAGGTAAGGCTGTCCCCTCCTCCTTCTGTTTGAGGGAAAGCATGATACGTTGGTGCATGGTGTCTAATACCTCACGCCAGTCTTTGCGCACCTCTTCGGGTTGTAATCCTATCATTGGGTAACAGGTGTCAGGGAACTGACGGCATACAGCCATCACAGTGTCCATTGACTTGAGGTCGATAGCTGGTATGAATATCTTTTCTACGCCCGCTTCACGAGCGCGACTGATTACCTCTGGGAGGTCGTCAGCAAATTCTTCTACATCTAAATGAGCGTGAGTGTCGATGATCATTGGGTGTTGGGGTGTTGGGTGTTGGGTGGTGAGAGTTGGGTGTTAGGTGATGAGTGTTGGGTGTTGATGGAGTGTTTATAGGGGTGATGGGTGATGAGTGTTGGGTGTTGATGGGGTGTTTATAAGGGTGTTGGGTGATGTCTGTTGGGGTGATGGGTGATAAGTGTTGGATGTTGATGGAGTGTTTATAGGATATTGAAGAAGCGTATATGAGCAGAGGAGTGATAGATGTTGAGAACAGTTACTCCACGTTTATTCCGCTTTTATCCAGCCTGTCCTGTTAGGGCTCCCCTCCTTCGGAGGGGCTGGGGGAGGTCCCCCGTTACCTCTTCCTATGCAGCATTCTCTGTGCGTATGCCACCAGTTCAGTTTTCCTGTCAGCGCTCACCTTCACCGCATCGAGGTATTTATTAGCCTCATCAAAATAGTAGTTGATACGTTCGATAGCCATCTTGTCGACCCCAATACTATTATAGAGTGCAGTGACGGCAGCCACCTTCTCGTTATGATTAAAGTTCTCACAGCCAATCCATCTCTCCAACTCTTTACGTTGGCGGACGTTCGCCTTGTTGAAAGCATTTATCAGCATGTAAGTCTTTTTATTACTGATAATATCGCCACCAATCTTCTTTCCGAACACTTTTGGGTCTCCATAGACATCGAGGTAGTCGTCTTGTAGCTGAAAGGCCAGTCCTATCTGTTCGCCAAACTTATAGAGGTTGTCTACGTCATTGGCTGGTGCATCAGCAAGGATAGCGCCAATCTTCATCGCACAAGCCAATAGTACACTTGTCTTCAGGCGTATCATCTCGATGTATTCGGCCTCCTTTACGTCATTGCGGTTCTCAAACTCCATGTCATACTGTTGACCCTCTCCTATCTCGAGGGCCGTTGTCGTGAAGAGACGCAACACCTCACGCAGGTGCTTACTGTCACACTGTTCCATGCGCTCGAAGGCCAATACGAGCATAGAGTCACCCGACAAGATAGCTGTGTTAGCATCCCAACGCACGTGGACCGTCTGCTGTCCGCGTCGAAGAGGTGCATCATCCATCAAGTCATCATGCAAGAGCGTATAGTTATGGTAGGTCTCCAAGGCACAAGCCGGTGATAGTATCGTCTCTGGATCGTCTTTGAAGAGATTATAGGCAAGGAGCATCAGCGTAGGACGGATGCGTTTCCCACCTAATGAGAGTACGTATTTAATAGGGTCATACAAGCTCTGTGGCTTGCGATCGTAGGTGAGATTGTTTATATACTCGTTAATTTTACATAGGATTTCGTCAGCAGTGTACATATAGAGTAGGTGTTAAAAGTTATGTTATAAATAATCGTTGTGACGGCAGACAGCCGTCGTGTGTGTTAAGAGAGTTGGAAGACAAAAGGTATCTCTACCAACGAGCGGCATGGTTTATTGCGTTCAATACCTGGCTTCCATTTGCCCATTGTCTTCAAGACACGCAGTGCCTCAGCATTAAGGACAGGTATCTTACCATTCTTAACAGTCACATCATGCACCGTACCATCGGCGTTGATGATAAAAGTAATATTCACTGTCCCTTGTAGATTATTGTCCTTAGCATCGGCAGGGTACTGTAATGTCTTCGTAAGCCACTTCATAAACTCCACCCAACCACCTGGGGGTGTAGGCGTCTGGGATAGGATTCGCTTGCTAACCTTATCGTCATAACGTTCTACAACCTTGTCGGAAGTATCGTCAGACATCTTCTCCATCTCCTTTTTAGCTTCTTCTTTCACCTTCGGAGGTTCGGGAGTTGTTGTCACCATAGGCATGACGATGGGTTCTTCACTTACTTGTGGAGCCCCCGTCTTCTTGTCGTTTGAGTTCATACTCCCCGCATCATGCGGTGTTACCTTATTAGGTACATCACGCCGTTTCAGGTTGAGTAAGTCCTCCATCGTGGGTTTCTTGTCCTCTTGTGTCTTAGCTAAATCTTGCTGGTCGATGGCCGGCAGCATATCCATGTCGTGTAGTGTGACATTCTTAATGGCCTTGGTATTGGCCGAGTCGTCCTCTGTTCCCGATGAATTAAACTCCATGGCAACAAAGAAAACAGACAGTGCAACGATGATTCCCAATAGGAAACCAACCCACCGTTTACTCTCTAAATCAGCTCTATTTGACTTCTTTATTTCCAATATAAGATATACTAAACGCTCGTTTCTGCCGTTATACAAACCATAGATGGCTAATTATTGCCATATAAAAGGTTGCAACGACAAAAGTAATAAGATATTCGGAAAAAGCTGTAACTTTGCCGAGAAATTAGTTTAGAACAGATGAAAAAAATCGTTTTCACCCTCCTATTAACACTTTTTGCGGCTGTTATGCGAGCGCAGGAGAGTCAAACTGAATACAACTTCTTGCGTCTTCCGGTCAGTGCCCATGCTGCTGCTTTAGGCGGAGAGAATATTTCAATTATCGAGGACGACCCCTCGTTGATGTTTTCTAATCCTGCCTTAGCTTCGTCAGTGAGCGACAAGACCGTTGGACTCAACTATATGAACTATATGCGAGGAGCCCATTTCATGAGTGCATCGTACACTAAAGCCTTAGGTGAGAAGGCTACCCTCGCTGGTGGTGTACTGTATATGAACTATGGGAAGATGAAGGAGGTCGATGCTAACAACGTACAGACAGGTACGTTCAATGCCAGCGACATTGCCGTTGAAGGTATCTTTTCCTACGAGTTAGCACGCAACCTTGTGGGAGGTATCACGGCAAAGTTTATCACATCCTACATCGGACAATACAACTCAATGGCTGTGGGTGTCGACCTCGGCCTTAACTGGTATGAGCCAGACCACCAATGGTCAGTGTCGTTAGTGGCTAAGAATCTCGGTGGACAGATAAAGGCCTACGAGGAAGACTATGGTAAGATGCCTATTGACGTACAGTTAGGTGTGAGCAAGACCTTCGTCGCCTTACCCGTAAGAGTGTCTGCCACGCTTGTCGATATGACCCATTATGACTATCGGTTCATCAATCATTTAAATCTTGGAGCAGACATTCTGCTATCGGAAAGTATATGGATTGGGGGCGGATATAACTTTCGCAAGGCAGACGAGATGACCATCGGAACGGCTGAGAACGCCAGTGCACATGGCGCAGGGTTCAGTGTAGGAGCGGGAATCAACCTCGAGCAGTTCAAACTGAACCTCGCTTACGGCAAGTATCATGCTGCCAGCAACTCCATAATGGTCAACCTCGGCTACTCGTTCTAAGTCGAATTAACGCCTTACAACACATAAATAATATCGTTTTTTGCGGTTGTTTCAACATTTTTTTATACTTTTGTCCCCATCATGAGATATACTGTCAAATGTAATAACTGCGGTCGCGACTTTGTGGCCGAGACCGAGAAGTATGGGACAATGAAGTATCGTTGCCCCTATTGTGGTAATGTGTTGACTTGTAGGTTTGATGAACCGCAACCTATCCGTACGCATGCTCGCTCCGTTATTCCATTGGCTGAGGCCTCACCTATCGTCGTTAAGAAGGCTAAAAACTTACCGACTGTACCGACGCACCTCCTCCACACGCCTTCAAAAGAGAAGCTTGCGGAGATGAGACAGAAGCTTGTTGAAGCGTCTCAACGAGCTGGTGAGACCTTGAAGAACGCAACTGAGACCACAACCGAGTTTGTTAATAAGTCGTCTTCGCGCCTGCGTCGTTTTCAAGAGAAGTACGCTGACGGTGATCTCTGGATATTCTTCGGGTTCAGTATAGCGTTTGTTCTTTCGGTCCTTATCGGTCTCTTCGTTTGTGCTGAGCTTGTTAAGGTTATTGCTGAGGGCAATTCTTGGCTGTTTAAGAACTATATTGAGATACGTAACGCTATCTAAAAGCACACATCTTATTACTTACTATCTCCACAGACTACACCCGTTTGTGTCAACACGACGTATGTCCTCCCTCCGTCCTGAGGCACGTCATGCACCCATCTTCGTGTCTTTATGTCAATATTTTTCGCCCCTCTTGGATGGAGTATGTGCTCTTCAAGATAGAAGAAGACGCCCTTCAACGTTTAAGAACATGCCTTTCTTGGCCCAAGAAGGGCATGTTCTTCATGCAAGAAAGGCATGTTCTTGAATGGTGTTTGTAATCGTTTGATTTCTTGTGGGTTATAGTGTCGATGAAAAGCTGTGTTGTTCTCCTATATTGAGCGTCCTTAACTTGATGAGATGTAATGATTTTTTACATCCTTGTTGACTACTCTAAAGTGTGTTTGAATTAGTAAATTACTCGTGTGATGGGTGTTTGTTAAGGTCGTTGGGGGCTTTTCCTCTCACAGAGGATATATTTTTCTCTCACAGAGCGCACAGAGTTCACGGAGGTTTTTGGCGCACATTTCGAGCCCACAGAAGGCCTTCGGCATACAGAGGTCACAGAGGCCTTTCAACTAACATTAGCTATAACGCTCTGTGATATCGGTTGACTTAATGTCTCTGTGGGCCTTTGTGTGTTCTGTTCTTCTGTGTTATCTGTGAGAAATAGAACAACTGCGAAACTCACTGGGGAGTTTTTTCTCTCACAGAGCTCACAGATTTAACAGAACTTTTCAACCAACGTTTCGAGCCCACAGAAGGCCTCCGGCATACAGAATTCACAGAACGTTACTGCTAATGAAGATACCAATAAGAAGGTAAAAAGCAGCCTACATCCAGCCTATAGGGGTATCTCGGTGATCACTCCCCTCCCTTTGGGGGAGGGGAAGGGGGAGGGGCCACCATCTTCTATGAGCTTGTGTGTTCTGTTCTTCTGTGTAAATCTGTGAGAAAGAGAACGCACCCACTCTATGAGATGATACATAAGCAACTCGCTGGGGAGTATTATCTCTCAAGAAGGACATTTCTTTCTCTCACAGAGCTCACAGATTTAACAGAACCTTTTTAGCGCATGCGTTTGTTCATTTGAAGCTTTTTCTCTCACAGAGCACACAGAGTTCACGGAGTTTTTGGGTACATGTTTCGATTCCACAAGAGGAGGGGACAGCGTCTACTTAGTACTTGCCAAGAGGCGTGTGAATGGGAGGGTCATGGGCAGTTGTGGGCAAAAAAACAGGATAAAGTCGTGTTAAAGAAACTGAAATAGGCTACAATTAAAAAAAATACTATAAATTTGCAGATAGCTAACCTACGACAAGTTAAACAGCACACATGTGTTGTGAGATGTGAAAACAATATAAGTAAAAACCTATAAAAACATGAGAACTATGAGAAAAACTAACCTTGGACGATCGCTGCTCTTGGTGGTCCCTCTTATGTGTAGCCCTTACGTGGTGCAGAAAGCATGCGCTACACATGCGGTGACGATACAAGCGCAGACCTCTATTATCAAAGGTAAAGTTGTTGATTCACAGTCAGGTGAACCGCTTATCAGTGCCAGTATTACCGTAAATGGTACTAAGAAGATGACCATAACGAACATTGATGGAGAGTTCTCTATCGATGCACAAGTTGGTGATGAGCTGGTTGTCACTTCGTTAGGCTATGAGAAGAAGACGGTGAGGGCTGCTGAGAATATGACAATTAGCCTTGTCGCTACCTCCACAATGCTTAGTGAAACGGTCGTGGTGGGCTATAGCACGCAGAAACGCAACAGTCTGACGGGTTCGCTGAAGAGTATTGACAATAAGGAACTGACGAATGTAACGACCGCAAACGTCACTAACATGCTCACAGGAAAGATACCTGGCATGAACGTTATGCCTGGTTCTGGCAAGCCAGGGTCGTTTGGTGCGATCATTGTACGTGGTAAGTCTACTATCAATGGTAGTACGGCTCCACTCTGGGTTATCGATGGTGTCATCGTTGGAAAGGACCCTGGCGATATCAATCCAAACGATATTGAGTCGCTCACCGTACTGAAAGATGCTGCTTCTACAGCCATCTATGGTTCGCAAGGAGCTAATGGTGTTATCGTGGTGACGACCAAAAGCGCACGAGCTGGTAAAACGTCAATTACCTTCTCAGCCAAGATGGGCCTCTCAACCTTGAATAATGGAAAGGTCAAGATGATGGATGGTGCCGAGCTATACGACTACTATAAGTCGTTTACCAACGCTGCTGAGATAGCTTTCCCACGATGGAATGAACAACTGAGAGATAGTAACTTCGACTGGTGGAAACTGGCTACTCACACGGGAAACGTACAGAACTACGACCTTACTATTAATAGTGGTGGAGATAAGTTGAGTGCTGTCTTCACAGGTGGAGTCTATAAGGAAGATGGTGCAGTACGTGGATATGACTTCACGAGATATAACACCATGATGAAACTAAACTTCAAACCATTCTCATGGATAGCTATTCGTCCGTCCTTGAATGGTAGTAAGGGAGTTATTGACGACCGCCAACGCTCCACCTATTCTATGTATTCTATGCTGCCATGGGATAGCCCTTACGATGAGAATGGGAATATTGTCGGCAATAGATCATCGGCTTGGGTGAACAGTAACTCTACTAACTATCTCTATGAGTTACAGTATAATTGGAGTAAGTATGACTCCTATTCATTTAATGGAAACTTCGATTTCGATATCTATCTGGCTGACTGGCTGACCTTCTCATCAGTGAACAGTTATCGTTGGAGTACCCACCTTGACAAGAGCTATGTAGACCCTCGTACGTCGGGAGCGGAGGACAAGGGTCGTGTGAGCGAGAGTACCAGTACGAACACACGCCGTTATACGAACCAGTTAATCAAAGCGACACGTAGTTTCGGGGATTATCATGGCTTCTTAATGCTTGGTTATGAGTTTAATGATGGCGAGTATCGTTATCATAATGGTAGTGGGACAGGACTTGTTCCAGGCTTTGCACAACTCGACATCACGTCGACGCCTGAGTCGGTGGGAGGTAATAAATACGAGTGGGCAGTACAGTCTTTCTTCGCTAACCTCAATGCTGACTATGCTAATAAATACCTCCTTCAACTGTCATTGAGAACAGACGGCGCAAGTAACTTTGGTTCGGATGCCGCCTACGGTACGTTCTTCTCGGTCAGTGGGGGCTGGGTAGCTACGGCAGAAAAGTGGTTTAAGGTGCCTTGCATAGATTATCTGAAGGTGCGCGCATCCTATGGCTCTGTCGGTAGTCGACCTAACAGCCTCTATCCACAATATGGGTTATACAGCTTAGGAGCCAACTATAACGAGAAACCGGGTGCTGTCATCGCTCAGTTAGCGAACAGGAAACTGACGTGGGAGAAGAGCTTTACGACAGGTGTAGGTATCGACCTTAATATGTTCCGCCGCCTTCGTATGACCTTCGACTTCTATCACAAGCGCACGAGTAACCTCCTTTTCGCTGTGCCTATATCAGGAGTTATCGGTGTGACAAGCATCTGGCAGAATATTGGTGAGCTGACAAATACTGGCTTTGAGACAACGCTTTCGGCCGACATCATCAAGGGGAAGGACCTTACATGGACTGTTGATGCTAACCTGTCGACCAACTCTAACAAGATTAAGAAGCTGTATAGCGGTAGAGACCAAATCATTGTTGGCGATGGTATAGCGGGTTCTGCTAACACGTTGTTACGTCCCGGACTGAGTGTCGACACTTACTACCTGCGCGAATGGGCTGGTGTTGACCCAGAGACGGGTGCTCCACAGTGGTACACAACAGATGCTAATGGCGAGCGGGTCATCACGAAGAGTTATGCTAAAGCCGACCAGATAGCCCTCGACAAACGTGCTACACCAAGCGTGTTCGGTAGCTTCTCTACCACACTTACCTATAAGAACTTCGACTTTAATGCCGTGTTTGGCTATTCTTTGGGTGCTTCTATCTATAACTACTCACGACAGGAGTACGACTCAGATGGTGCCTATACCGACCGTAACCAGTTCAGTCTGCAGAAAGGATGGAAGCGTTGGAGACAGAAGGGAGACATTGCTACTCACCCAGCAGCCGCATACAATAACCCTTCTAATGCTAACAAGGCTTCTACAAGATACTTAGAAAGCTCCGACTTCTTAAAGCTTCGCTCTCTAACCTTGGGTTATAACTTCCATCTTAAGAGTGATGTTGTTAAGGCTTTACGTGTGTATGTAAGCGGAGAAAACCTCTTCTGCATTACTGACTACTCTGGTGTTGATCCAGAACTGCCTGCTGCTGACAGTGGCCGCAATGCCTCTGGCGAGCGTTCGACAGCTCTCTCTATCTCTACTGGCGCTGGTGTCTATCCTTCCGTACGTAAGTTTATGCTTGGCGTTAATGTTACATTCTAAACAAAAGAGTCTATCATGAAGAAAATATATCTGCTGCTTTTGGCAGCTATCACAATGGTTTCGTGTAGTGTTGAGCGTCATCCTGAATATATGATGGATGAGGATGCCATGACAAAGAACATCGATGAGAGTTTTCCAGCACTACTGAAGGGATGCTATGGATACCTAAAAACATGGTCGGACCCTATGTATAGATGTGGTGAATACGCTGGAGATAATATCATGATACGTGGTACTTCTACCGATGCTTTCTATGAGTTTATCTCTTACTCACGCACTCCTAACAACTACAGGCTACAGAACTTCTGGGATTTCAGCTATAAGGTCGTTGCTCAAGCATCTAATATTATTAAGGCAATCCCCGAAGGTAAGAATACTACTACAGATACTCAGTTGGGCGAATGTTACTATTTACGAGGCATGATCTACTTCTATCTCTGTCGTGCATACGGTAGACCGTACGCCCAGAACCCTGAGAAGAACCTCGGTATGCCGATTGTCAACGGTACTCCTGACGACCCTGCTAATGCTGTCTTACCTAATCGTTCTACCGTGAAGGAGACCTACGAGCAGGCTATTAGCGACTTGGAGAAGGCGGCTTCGCTGATGACTGAGGACATACATGGCGAGGAGCACTGTATATTTGCATCTAAGGAAGCTGCTTGGGCAATGTTGAGTAGGGTCTACCTCTATATGAGTGGCACCTATGAAAACCCTAACACGGCCTACGCACAGAAGAGTGTTGAATATGCAACGAAGGTGATTGACTCTGGTAAGTTTAGTCTGCTAAGTCGTAAAGACTATGGTGTTAGCAACACGCTGGAGCCTGAGAACAACCCTGAAAACATCTTTGTGGTGAAGAGGGTAGACTCTGAATTTCCTGGTTGGGACTATTATTACACCATCGGCGGTATGTATTCGAATATTGGCGGTATGGGTTGGGGAGAGATGTATGCCTCGGCTAAATATCTCGACTTGCTCAATGAGACGGGTCAGAACGATTGGTTTAATAAGAAATATACTGATATTCGTGCGCAATTCATTGAGCCTCAGTATGTAAAGGATAAGACTGATAAGTACGTCCCAGTGTTCCGTTTCATCAAGAACGTCTATGATGCGAGCGGTAATCAGGTGAACTTCAACTACGTGCAACTGCGTTATACACGACAGCCAGACAATAGTCTGACATGCGATACGACGGGGACAGGACACACCACACCGCTTGTTCTGACACCTATCGACCCTGCGCAACGCCTCTACTCGATAAACTATCAGGGGCATACCTACCGTGGTGTGCTTGATTATCAGATGAAGCTTAACCGCGTTTATCCTATGTTTTACGTGGTGAAATGCTCTCGTCAGGGTGGTAAGGAGAACCAGTTGTACTCGCCTGTCATCTCTCGTCTTGATGAGATGTACCTCAATCGTGCTGAAGCTAACGTGAAATTGGGTAACATCAGTAGTGCGATGGCCGACGTGAACACCATTCGTGAGCGTGCTATCGTGGGTGGTAGCTATACGAGTGCACAGTTTACAGCCGCTACGGCAAAGACCTTAGTGGACAAAGAACGCCAATTGGAACTTGCCTTTGAGGCTGAGCGTAGCTACGACGTGTTCCGTAATGGTGATACACTAACACGTCGCTTCCCTGGTCCACATCAGCCAATGGTTGACATACCAGCGACCGACTACCGTGTAATCTATTTCATTCCGCAGTCGGCTATCAATGCTTATAAGGGCAACTTAGAGCAGAACCCAAGAAGTAACTAACGTGCTCTTTTGGCACACGAACAATGTGTATAGTGGCTGGAGGGCCTTTCTTCAGCCCCTATATGCCCTGCTTATGTTATTAATGGAGAGGGGTCTAAGAGGATGGAGTGACTTTTTTCTGTCCTCGTATGCCCTGTTCTCCTTGATAGGATAGGGGGGGCTACGAGGCAGGGGTGGCTTTCTTCAATCCCTACATGGCGCATTCTCTTTGATAAAGGAGAGATCTCTAAGTGGATGGAGTGACCTTCTTAGTCCTCGTATGCCCTGTTCTCCTTGACAGGGGAGGGGGATTCTATGTGGCTGGGGTGGCTTTATTCAGTCCTTACATGCGCTGCTTACGATGATAAGGACGAGAAGGCAACGTGGCTGGGGTGGTTTCCTTCAATCCTTACATGGTGTGTTGTGTGTTCGCTTTCATTAGCCTAATAATTGGAGAGGCTATGTCGTTAGCCTTCAATATATCTTTTGTAATGTTATGCCAAAGGCTTGGTTAGAGTGCTGACCGAGCCTTTTATTAACTCTGCCGAACGAGGGAGGGGTGGGCCAACCATGGTAAGGAGGATTTCTATGTGCGTGAGCGAAGGATTTTCTTCTTGCTGTGTGGCATTGTAATCTGTTTACGAGTAGGAGTTACGGAGGTGTTGTAGCCAAGCAAAATCGTTGGTTGCTTTTGCCGATGTATGGCATTATTTTCTATGGACTCGGTTGTTTATACTGCTTTTCATGTGTTCTCTATGTGTGCGAAGAGTGTACTTGTATGTTCCGTGAAAAGCTACTTTGTCACGATAAAACTTCATGAATTTTGACGCATAGAGGCAAAGGGAGGAGGGCGAAAGGATGGGTTTAGGCGCAACGTAAAGCCTGTGCCTGACCAGTGGCTGCGGTTATAAAGAATGATGGGAACGTTATTTTGGCGAGTAGGATGAGGCTTAATGATGCCACATCTTACTGTCGAGTTGTTTTGAAATTACTTTACATGGTTCAGTGCTATACGTGTTGAAAATAAGAGAGAAACGTAGTCTTTAATGTTCTCGTAACTCTCTTGTTATTAAGAAATTATACAGTTGTAAAGTAAAAGATGCCTAATAAGGGTCGAGAAGGGCCCCTTCAAGGGTTAAGAAGGGCGTCTTCTCCCACGCAGAAAGGCCTCCTCTCAAACCCAATTAGGCCTCTGTTGGAGTTAAGAGCATCATTTTCTTTTACAAAAAAGTGTTTCGTTTTCATTCTTCTCACCCCTGTAACGTTTGTTTCTTTTTTATTTTTTTGCATAAACTCTGCTGTGTTTAATACTTTCTTTATATCTTTGTAAGCCAGATAGTCGTCCGTTCGATAGAATGTGATACGCTGTTATGCGGATGAATATAACCCCTTGAACGTGAGTGTGTTTTATCGTTTAGAGTCAGATAGTAATGCTTCATTATATAAACACAGATATTGTTTTTCAGGAGTTCCCCGACGAGGTGACCCTTGCCATTAACGTGTCTGGTTGTCCGTGTCACTGTCCTGGCTGTCATAGTCAGTTCCTGTGGGCGGATAGGGGACATGACCTGACGACAGAGGCCTTGTCTACATTGATTTATGAAGCGAAAGACACGATAACATGTGTGGGATTTATGGGGGGCGATGGCGACCCAGCTGAAGTCGACAGGCTCGCTGAACACGTGCGACAGAACCATGAAGGACTGAAAGTTGGCTGGTACACTGGGCGTACAGCAATCTCCCCACTTATCGACCAACAGCGTTTCGACTATATCAAAGTGGGTCCCTATCTCCGCCATCTCGGTGGCCTCGACTCCCCACGCACCAATCAGCGGATGTACCGCCGACGCCCAGATGGATCCTTCGAGGATATCACCTCCCGCTTCTGGAAACATCAGGTAGGAACGAACTTATAAGTTTTTCCGCTCCAGATTACTGTTATTTAACCCTGCGCTCCTTGACATTTTGCAAAAGAAATAACTACCTTTGCACCCGCTTAGAAAGTAGTTAATTTCTGTTAACAAACCCCGGATTTATAAGTCTTACTACTCTCCCCCTGCCTTAAACAAAGCCTTCACGCCCCTAACCCTCCGAGAGTATCTTCCATTAGAACAAGGATTAAGACCTGATTCTGGATTGATTTCAAATGTTTGTCCATTCTCCGAGAGTATCTTCCATTAGAACAAGGATTAAGACTATTTTACGCTTAACCATACTCCTTCGAGTTTAGCTCCGAGAGTATCTTCCATTAGAACAAGGATTAAGACCTATTGAAGCCTTCATATCTCTTATCATTTTAAATCTCCGAGAGTATCTTCCATTAGAACAAGGATTAAGACATATCTAAAACTCTGTAGAGCCGAATTTCAGTTGTCTCCGAGAGTATCTTCCATTAGAACAAGGATTAAGACACTTTCGCATTAACGGTAAAGCCTTCAGGGTTAGCGGCTCCGAGAGTATCTTCCATTAGAACAAGGATTAAGACTCCTCATGGCAAAGGATAAGAGGTTGACCCTTACTCCGAGAGTATCTTCCATTAGAACAAGGATTAAGACCAGTAAGCGTACTCTGGTACTTTTTCTGATACTCCTCCGAAAGTATCTTCCATTAGAACAAGGATTAAGACTCACGACCTTCTCCATTGAGAACTCGGTCGTTCTTTCTCCGAGAGTATCTTCCATTAGAACAAGGATTAAGACAGGTCTACAGAGCTGCGCTTGAAAGTAAGGGTGGTGTACTCCGAGAGTACCTTCCATTATAACAAGGATTAAGACACAACATCTGACATTCGATTTGACTTGAACGTAACACCTCCGAGACTATCTTCCATTATAACAAGGATTAGAGATATTAAATCAAGAAAATATAAACAACAATAACAATTATATTATGGGTGAACAATTAGATTATTCATTTCAACACTATGGTGATTTTGGATGGAGTTTTTTATTTTTAGTACCTTTATTAATAATAGTAGTATTAGTATTATATGTTATTATCTATTTAATTAATATAGGAGTTAAAAATAAATTACTCAAAAGAGGATTAATTACTATTTTACTAATAAGTTTGGTTATTCCTTTTCTTCGTTTGGGATTAGTAAAAAGCCATAATAGAGATGGTTCAATAACTATTCCAAAGTTTCAAAAAGAAATTATTAAGTCTAAGACAAAAAACATGTCTGAAGATGAAATAATTGATTATAGTGTTAAGCTAACTGCTGAGACATTAAAGTTTTCTGATAAATGTAGCCCAGTTACATTCAAGAAGGAAACTAATGCTCATTGTGTGTTGTATGCTAAAGTATTAGCTTCTGTATGTAATTATGCATTTCAAGTAAATCATATAGATGCAACAGCTTATCCTGTAGTTGGAGATGTAACTTTTGCTGGGATTAACTTATGTTCATTAGTTAGTAGTATTTTTAGTTTTAATAATAGATTAAAGAACTTCACTAAAGATCATGATTTCGTAGAGATTAAATCTCCAAACTCTGATATTTATGTAGATGCCTGTATATATGATTTATTAAATGTATCTATCAAACAACGAAATTAGAAATTATATGGTAAATATGTCTATGCCATAATAAATTAAATTTATAAGAACTCAATCAGGAACTCTGCGGGTATGTTCCATTAGAACAAGGACTAAGATAACAGCAAGTTCTGTGGTGCAAGATAGCAAATAATATAGTATGAATAAATTAGATTCAATTAAATAATGAAAAAGATTTTATCAATAGTAATTATTCTGATATCCGTTCTTGTTATATGGAGTAGAAATTTTAGTTATAATCCAGAGAAGACGGCTGTATATGTCACAAATAATGCACTAAGTAGATCACATACTTGTTGTGCATGGTTTGTTATGCGGGCTATGCAAGCAGGAGGATGTCCAATAGGAATTTATCCAGCGTATTATTATTCTAAAGTATTACCGAAATATGGTTTTAAGGTAATAGATACAAAAGATTATAAGAAAGGTGATATAATCGTATTTCCTGCTATTAAAAACCATATCTTTGGGCATATAGCAATATGGAATGGTGAACAATGGGTTTCTGATTTCAAGCAAAAATCGATGTTTCCTGCATCTGGATATAGATTTGCAAAATATAAAATATTTAGATATGAGAAAAATACCTAACATCTTAAGATGGGTATTTGTAGGATTATTTTCTATTCTATCTTGTCTCATTATATATATGGTAAACATGTCTATGCAAGAATAAATTAAATTTATAAGACCTCTATCAAGTACTCCGAGGGCATCTTCTATTAGAACAAGGATTAAGACACCTGCATACTGCCGAAGATTTGGAAAAATGTTCATAACGCCGAGCGTATCTTCCATTAGAACAAGGATAAAGACAGATTGATGATTGTGTCGTGTTCAAAAGTAGTAACTCTTAGAGCATTTTCCATTAAAACAAGGATTAAGATACATCGTTTTCCTCGTTGTTCATGACAATGTGGATTTAGGTAGTTGCTTTCCATTAGTACTCATGGCTCTTTGGGAGTAGAGTTCTTGGTGGTTAGGGTAGGGAAGTCTTGGGAATGAGTTGTTGGCAACATTATATTCCGAATGACATTCATTAGCGGAGATGAGGCATGAAGGGACTGATGGAGAATGCCCAAAATTGCAATTTTGAGGGTGGTTATCCCAAAGCTTGATTTCGGTGAAAAATAAATTTGCTGTCATTCCTGTCATGCAAATGTGGATGTTAACTGGTTAGTAAGTAATGACTTATACGAAATGTTAAAAGTGACAGCAACTATAAATAAAACTATTTTCGTGTTTTAAGAGGTAGATTGGCGTTGATATTTAGTGAGATGTAATTGCCTCGTTCGAGGGTGAAATGGTAGATGTGAATATAGTCTGTTTAGGTAGTATAGAAACCTTGAAGATGAAAGCAAAAAGGTTTCCTCACAGCTTAGACAGCATAAGGGTTAGGGACAACTTGGTTCTACGCGCAATATTCATAGGTTTAAGTATAACCTGCTTGGTATTGTCGATTCCTATTAGGATTACCTATAAAAGCAGCATTAACAAATAAAGAAAAGAATGAAGAAAAAGTTTAATACAATAATCATGTTACTACTCATTGCTATAGCAGTATATGCACAGCATACGCCACGGATAGTAAATGATTTCAAAGAGGGAGATTTAATCTTTCAAGTGTCACAAAGTAATCAGTCTCCTTTTATTCAGTTAGCGACTAATTCGCCGTGGTCACATTGTGGAGTTATAGTAGAAAAAGGCGGTAAAGTCTATGTGCTTGAAGCCTCTAATGTCGTTAAGCTCACTCCACTTAAGAAATGGATTAGTAGAGGAAAGTTTGGTAAGTATAAGAGGAGACGAGTACTTAACAAACCCGTTAAGATTAGGTATGCTAAATATCTTGGTAAGAAGTATGATTTAGCCTTTAAGTTCAATAATAATAAATATTATTGTTCAGAACTTATATACGATATTTACAAGGACCAATTTGGTATTCAACTCGCTACGCCCAAACCGATTAAGTCTTACCATGTGTTTGGACTTGGAAAGTTAATGAAAAGGCGAGGTATGGATCCAAATCAGAAGGTGGTGGCTCCTTGTGATTTGTTATAGATAAAAGACATAATACCTGCTTGCAGGCGTTTGTGGGTTCTCCCTGTTCGCTGAAAGGTTTCTGTTCAATCTGTGAGAGGTACTCCTATGAGACTCTTGTGTTCTTTTTTCACAGAGCTACACAGATGAACAGATTTCACAAAGGTGCACAGATACATTAAGTCAACCGATAGCACAGAACGTTACAGCTAAAAGATGGGTGTTGGGTGATGGGTGTTAGGTGTTGATGAATAGACATAAATCTGTCGCCGTCAATCAGCGTTTGTGGGTCCTCCCTGTTCGCTGAAAGGCTTCTGTTTAATCTGTGAGTTCTGTGAGAGATAATATTCCCAACGAATCTCTTGTATTCTTTTTCTCACAGAGTTACACAGAAGAACAGATTTCATAAAGGGGGCACAGAGACATTAAGTCAACCGATAGCACAGAACGTTACAGCCAACATTAGCTATAACGCTCTGTGATATCTGTCGCCGTCAATCGGCGTTTGTGGATTTCCCCTGTTTGTTGAAAGGTTTCTGTTCAATCTGTGAGTTCTGTGAGAGATATAACCCCTAACGAATCTCTTGTTACTGTGCTGTGTTAAAAAAACTCCGTACTCTCCTTTTCTCTGTGTGAGACTTCATTAGAGACCAAAGGTTAGGCTACATCCTTATCATTCCAAATATCTGAAGAGCCAAAAAGGTTTGCAAACAGACAGCATCATACCCTCGCTGTCTGTTTGCAAACCAATAACAATCTACATGGAGTTTATAAGATGAATACATACCTTATCGACATATAGAGTTGAATGCCGACAACGTAGGTAGGAACGAGTCTTGAGCCTACCTCCAAACCACCAACAAGGACCTTGTGCATCTTTGCGACACTGTCAATCGTACCACTTGCCACACCGTAGGTAAGTGACATAATGATGATGATGAGTGATAAGGAAGGTATAAAACTGGACGAGAAGGAACTGGGGAATAGCTGTCCTGTCACACTTAGGAGGATAGCGTGGGGAATAGCAGTGAGGAGAACCATGATGATAACATAGACGATAAACTCGACCAAAGCTATGCGTAGACCAACTTTCTCACGATAATGGACTTTATGCTGATGGTTAGAAGATGTTGTTAGGCTACTTCTCGTGTTGGATAGTGTCTCACGTAACGCATCATAGAGGCGGCTACGAACACACGCACCCACTGCCATCACCGCCATAATAAAGTAGATAAGCAGTGGTGATAGTTGGTTGCTGACAAATGAGCCAAAGAACCATCTGATACCTTCACTACTCAATACAGACCGCATCGGGAGCTCAGGAAAAGCTGCCGTAACAAGCCATGAAAGCAGTATCAATGCCAGTTGGGAAACGAGAAGTACTAAGACAATATATCCTAACTTATTCCTCATCAGCGTGGAGATTGTCGATATCGATAATACGCAGTTCTAATGCCCTTACTACAAGGCGCGTAGCATTGACGCTCATCCCATTGTTACCATCAGGGAAGAGCTTCTGTACGAGTTCGTTCTGTCGTTTCTCCAAACTCTTTACACCAAAAGGCATACCACGCAGGTTGGTTATCTGCTCCTTAGTATAGCCGAGTGCAAGGTGGCGAAGGAAGCGTTCGTCATACTCATCAATCTCGTAGCTGACCATCGCCTCTTGGTGCATTAGCTGACCGCTCACGCTCATTTTGAATCGACCCACAATCTTTTCAAGGATAGGTTGATTGAACACCATTCGTTTACCTGACATGACACTTGCCACGTCACCACGTGTCAGTAGTTCGCCACTCTTCAAGCAGATGCCATCAGCACCAGCGTCAAGAACATCGACCCACAGCTTTTCATTCAGTATCTCACCCGTAAAGATAAGTACTTTCACGTTCGGATAGGTCTGCTTTGTTTGGCGACATATCTCTACGCCCACCGTTGTTGAACCACCCAATCCGAGGTCGAGTAGCACGAGGTCGGGTAGGTTCTGCTTAATTAGTTTCCAGTAGGCAACTTCGCTTTCAGCCGTTCCGATAATCTCCGCCTCCGGTATTTCGTTTCTAAAGATACCCTCCGTTCCTTTTAATTCCAAGGGTACGTCTTCAACGATAATGACTCTAAACTTCTCCATAGATATATTTTGTTTTATTTTGTTTCTTAATTTGCTTTTGCCAAGACCACATCTATTCTCACGCCCTCTGGTGTCTCGTTAGCTGAGATACCACAGCCACGTTTATTTGTAGCCTCGCCATTGTCGCGGGCAATCTGTCGGCAGATGAAGAACATCAAACGGTCGGCAGATGGTTGGAAGAGGTTGCGACAAGCATCATCAGAGAGTGACAGCGTAGACATGATGACGTGTAAGGTCACGTAACCAGGCTGATGCTCTTCGGCAGTGACCGTCAGTGGTTGGTTATTATTAATAAGGTATAAGATATCAAATAAGTAGGCAAGGAAGACAGGGTCACCATTGATAAGTGGTGACTCAAAGGCTGTCGTCAGTTTCGTAGGACTCACCAAAGTCGTGATATCCACAGGACGCGATACAAGTTTCACGGCCTCAATCTGGCTCATAGCCTGCTGACTAAGAATCTGATAGAGCTCCTTGTAGTAGATAGCCAACTCGTCAATCGCTTCAAGCTGACCGTCAGCTTCGTCGACAAGCTGGCGAATACGTGAAGGATAGTACATTGTCTCGTGTTTCAGCGTTGACAGACAGTTATCAAGAATACTATTACTAATGTGCAAACGCTCGTTCTCGTATTCCACACAACGCACCTCATCTTCGAGCAGTTCGATATCAGACTGGCTCTTCTGGTTCTCTTCCACCGATGCGACAAGTGCCTCCTTAATCTGGTTGACAATAGCCAATAATCGTTCAGGAAATCTGTCGCTCACTCCTTTCTCAACCTCTCTTAGTTTGTTCTCTTCGCTAACATCGCTAAGGAGGATAGTGTTTATCTGTCTTACACGTTCCAAACAGAACTGATAGACGAGGCGGTGACGATAATACATCACGTAATACACTGGTAGAATGGACAGTAGGAAGAGCACGAGAAGGGCAACAGCCACATTCTTATTGGTCTCCGACTTCATCATCATTCGGCAGTATTCGCCCAAAGAGTTATCGGCATAACGCTCCTTAAAGAGGTGGGTATAGACAGAGTTATTATATTTATAAAGGTCCCACTCATGCAAGGCAAGTGCCGCAACAGCACTCTCATTGCGTATATCGAGGATAATTCCATAGTTCATCGGGATACTATCATGATACCATTTAATCTCTGCTGGGACAATAGATAGACTCCCAAGTCGCTTCATCAGTTCCTTTCCTTTAGGCTGAAGCTGTAGATAGCGTTTATTAAGGTAGTATCGACAAGTATCCGCATAAGCCAACGTCTTACTATATGAACCATTGATATTAGAGAAGTAAGCCGAGTCGGCATAGATAGCCGCAAGGGTGGTGTAATCCTTCTTTACAAGTGCTGCAGCCTTATCATAGGTCCTTGTTGGTCGAGCCTGAGCAGTCAATAAGGAAGCAGTAGCAAGGAGGCAGGCCAACAAGACACGGCTGATACCCTTTGGCAGACGGAAGAAGAAGCGGCTACCCTTGCCTTTCTTACTCTCAACGCCAATCTCACAGATAGCGAATATCTGGCTAATCTTCTTATACTTATTGATGATACCCTTACAATTCATCAGTCCGAAGCCATGCGATGAACTGTCTTTCTGGTCATGAATAGGCTTATGGTCGAAGATATGTTGCTGTTCTTCTTCTGTGAGTCCACAGCCCGTATCGCTAACAGCTATCTCTACATAGTCTGGTGCTTCGGTAGATGTAATCGTCACCTTCCCGCCTTTCGCTGTAAACTTACGGGCGTTATCAGCTAAGGTGTTCACCATGAAAAGCGTCAGAACACGGTCGGCTTTGACAATAGCCTTGGTATGCTCTACACGTAGTTCTATACCTTTCATGTAGAAACCCATACGTCCTTTCTTTACGATATCGAACACCTGTTGCACAGGGAAGCTCTCGATGTGTAGCGACAGCCGCCCTTGTCTGAGTTGAATCCACTCTGTGAGTACAGCGTTTAATTCATTAATCTTATCCGTCAACTCCCGTATATAGGTGTAACGTTCAGCCTTTACAGTCTCACTTTCACCGCCCTTCTTGAGTCTTTCTATCTCATGTAACATACGGTCGATGAGTGGGATAACGCCGTTGACGAGTGATATCTTAGCCCTTTGTTCAAGGTTCTTACGTTTATTATCAGTGAGGTGTAACTTATTGATATCCAGTTGTTCGGATATCTCTTCATACTGTTCAGCCAATTCCGCCATGTGCTGTTCGTTGTGTTGTCGCCATTGTTCAAGTGGCTGAAGGAGGTCGTCTAACGCCCCTTGTGTATCTTTTCTTCTACGGAGGTAATGGAAGAGAACGAGCGACCCCAATACGATGATGATAGAAAGAGCCACAGCAATAATGATGAGATTGAGCTGCTGTGAGGTGTTTTCTAATTGTTCCGCACGTGAGGTGAGATACCTGTCTTGTCGTGTTTCGTCCTGTAAGTCAAGATAGATATTACGGTTGTAATCACTTTGTTGTTTGTTGTTAATCGCCGAATAAGTCACACTCAGCTGTTCACGGATAGACGCAACGAGGTCTGGAGCCTGCTTTATAGCAGGATTGTTGTTTAATGCCTTATTCAGACAAATGATTGCTGAACGATAGTCTTTAATCTGCCAATAGCATGAAGCCAAGGTTCGATAAGAGCCAGCCGTCTGATAGACATCTCCATAACGTTGGAAGATATGCAGCGAACGCTGTGCCAAGTTACCTGCAAGGAGGCTATCAGGCATATTATCAAGATTGATGTATTGGAACGAGGGGAGGTTATTGTGCATCAGTGTCTCCCGACTCTTATCGTTCACAATCAGCTCACTGATAGCCTGCAAGGAGTTTGCCTCCCAATAAGGGAAGTTGTGTTGTCGTGCAAGCATATAGCATCTTATGAGATACTCAAACTCCTTTTGTTCAATAGCTTTCTGTGTGTTCGTATTGATAATACCACCCGAGCCGATGTTATAGAAGTAGGCCAACAGCTGTGCTATGTCTGTTTGAATCTCTCCATCAGGGTTAATTTGGTGGATGGCTTTGATAGATGGCTGTTCCAAACCTACATAATAATAATAGGTGGAGGTAACGATAGCAAACTCAGAGCGGGCATAGACCATACGACGTCGCTGACGAGGAGAGAGCAGTGCTTCGTCTTCTTCAATACGATGAAGTCTTTTCTGTGCCTTTTCATAGTAGTCGTAGAACTCCTTATTGAGCGACTCACGCTGACAGAGACGCATCAACTGGATGTCAGCAACCAACAGTTCTACCTGGTTATCAGTAATCTTTAATACGGAATCGAGCTTAGCGTTAGCTGCCGTAAAGAGCATCTTCATCAAGTCGACAAAGGCAAGGTTGTTCAGTGCTTCTGCCTTTCCTGCGTCATAGTTCTTCGCTAAGTTATAGGCTTTATTAGCATAGATTGTGACAGAGTCGAGGTTGCGATAATGGAGAGCGTAGGCCTTGTCATTATAGAGGTCGACCTCTTTCTGATTGGGCGTACTACAAGCAACACACAACAGAAGGAGTAGGCAGGCTACCCATCCTTGTATTTTACCGTATGTTCTTGCTTTCTTCATCTATCTTATAGGGTCTTTGTCGCAGTCAATCTATAATCTAAAGGCAAATTTACAAAACTTTTCTCAAATAGGGGTTAAGCAACTACAGAATTATCTATCATCTTTATTTGACAACATGATTTAGTCGTTCAATGATGGAGACCGTTGCTTTCTTCTTTCTTTCTCGTGGATAATCAAAAAGAGTTGGGTGCATCAGATTGCTGATACACCCAACTCTTTTTGATTCTAAATAATGCTGTTCCCCATTTTAAGGATGGCAGAAGAAGAGTATTATCACTTGTGCCATAAATATTCTTAGGAACATACTGAGCGGATAAACAGTTGAGTATCCGACAGCTGGAGCCTCGCTTGAACAGATGGAGTTAGCGTACCCCAATGCTGGAGGGTCGGTATAGGTACCTGCCAACATACCCATGATTGTAAAGTAATTGAACTTATACTTCATTCGTGCGATGGTTCCTACGATAAGAATTGGGATGATGGTGATGAGGAAACCAGTGTAAACATACTTCAAACCGTCTCCTTGGATAACCGTATTCCAGAACCCTGCGCCAGCCTTGATGCCCACGGAGGCAAGGAAGAGGGCTAATCCCATCTCACGTAACATCAGGTTGGCTGATGTCGTTGTATAGGTGACAAGACCTATACGATGACCGAAGCGACCTAAGAGAATGGCTATGATCAGCGGACCACCGGCCAAGCCGAGCTTCATAGCTACAGGCATGTTAGGAATACTGATAGGTAGACTTCCAAAGAGAATACCTACCATGATACCGATAAAGATAGTTGCGATGTTTGGCGCATAGAGGCGTTTCTCGGAGTTACCCATCATCTCTGCTACACGGTTTACATTCTCTTCTGGACCAACAACCATGATGCGGTCGCCAACGATAAAGCGGTGGTTACGACCCGCAAAGAGGTCCATACCTTGGCGGATGATACGTGTCACGTTCACGCCATAGACTGAACGGAAATGTAGATTACCTAAAGTCTTACCGTTGATAGAGCTGTTGGTGATGATAATACGGCGACTAATGAGTGGTTGAGGCTGGTCTTCCTCGTGCCAGTCTACCTCAATCTCTGGACCAATGAAGGCTTGGATAGCCTGTGCGTCAACCTCTGCACTAACGATAAGTATCTCATCACCCAACTCAAAGACATTGTCTAAAGTAGGAACACTGAGTACGTTATTGTGCATAAGACGTGTACAAACGAAATCGCGGTTGAGGAACTCTGATATTTCTTTGAGCTTTCGGCCTGCGATATAGGCGTTCTGTACCCTCAGATACATGGTGTGAGGTTTCGCGTTTGGGTTCTCTGCTTCTTCCTCATTCAGCTTCTCATTCTCTTCTTCGAGGTTTACCTTACAGATATAACGTATAGCAATTGTTGCACCGATAATACCTACGACACCCAAAGGATAGGCACAGGCATAACCAGAAGTGATGTCGAAATCCATCCCGTTCTTAAAGACGCTGTGTAAAGCCTCATTCGCTGCACCAAGACCAGGGGTGTTTGTTACGGCACCATAGAGCGTACCTACCATCATAGGAAGGCTACTTGAGTCTTTCGTGTCAAAGAAGATAAAGTAGCACGCAAACATCACGAGGATGTTAAGAAGGATTGTCACCGAGGCGAGGATGTTAAGTTTTAGTCCGCCTTTACCGAAGCTTTCGAAGAAACCAGGGCCTACTTGCAGACCTATCATAAAGACGAATAGAATCAATCCAAAGTCTTGTAAGAAACTTAACACAGGTAGTGGTCCTGTGAATTTAATACTTCCGGCTGCAATGCCGACGAACAAAACGAAGGTTACTCCAAGTGAGATACCTCCAATCTTAATCTTGCCAAGTAGTACGCCTAAGGCAATGACAATCGAATAAAGCAACACGATATGTGCTACCGTATCCTGTTTTGCTGTTGAGAAAATATCAATTAACCAGTCCATAAGGTATTGTTTAGTGGGTGCAAAGGTAGTGATTTAAAAGAATATAAGCTAATCTTTTATGACAATTTTCAGGACACTGATGTTTTTTGTTGGTACAATGTACAATATTTGTAGATGACTATCAATCAGAATGATAAGAATGGGTAGGGTAGGTGGATAGCCTTCTCTCCTTGCCTTTACACCTATTTTCTCCTGATAGTCAATAGGTTTTTGTAGACGTATGTAAGGGTAGCCTCACCCCCGGCCCCTCTCCGAATGGAGAGGGGAGTGATTACCGAGATACCCCTATGGGAGGATGTTTTCACGTCTATATAATAGTCAGCTCATCATTATATAATATATTGTTTCACATTTATATAATATCTCGTTCATCTTCCTCACAAGCCTGTTTATGGTTGATTTCATATTTTGCATTCGTGTTATTCGCGTCATTCGTAGTTCGGACCATCCTCTGTTTTCGTTTGTCATTATGTCATTCTGTCTTCAAAAAAATCATCTGTCTCCATTTGTCATTATGTCATTCTGTCTTCAAAAATCCCTCTGTCTTCGTCCGTCCCCCTGTTATTCTGTCTCTCATATATTCTGTCTGTCTGATGTTGAAATGTCTTTACAAAGAGGCGTATAGGGGTCCTGAAAAAAGGAGAGGAATATGTATAAGAAGTGAGTATGTAACTATCATGTATTCAGATGGTTATAGGTAGCAAAGAAGAAGACGCCTAATAAGCATCAAGAAGGGCGTCTTCAACATGCAAGAAGGGCATGTTCTTGAAGCAAGAAGAGCGTCTTCTTGAACGCTGACGGGCATGTACAGGGAGTGAGTAGAGCGAAAAAGGTTTACAAGAAGGTTCCTCAGATAATAGTAGTAAAGCTTTCTGATACTTATAGTGAGGTTTTCTGACGATTATGAGACCTCTGCAAAACTCTTAGTTTAGAAATTTGCTTATATCATTATTTTTTCGTACCTTTATAGTATGAAACAGCAACTCTCCTCTCTCAGTTTTGCCGACCTATTAGCCGGTCAGCGTAAGGTCAAGCAGACCTTCTTTTCTCAGATAGACAATATTATCGATTGGAATCCAATCCGTGGTATTATTGAAATTGCCTACACCAAAGGTAACAAGGCAACTGGTCGTCCGAGCTATGATAGTCTTGTGCTTTTTAAAATCGAACTTCTCCGTACTTGGTATGGTCTTAGTGATGGTGAGGTTGAGGAGCAGGTAAACGATCGTTTGTCTTTCAGCCGCTTTGTAGGACTGGGTTTGGAAGATGTTGCTCCTGATAGTACGACTGTATGTCGTTTCCGTAACATTCTTGTAGAGGCAGACCTTTATGATATGGT